>CAZQTE010000017.1:16825-27317 GCA_964595615.1 uncultured Saprospiraceae bacterium | reverse complement strand
CTTAGAAGAAAAAATTACTACGCATTATGGCTCAACTTATTAAATCACTTTTACTAAGGAATAAAAATAAGATAGTTTTACTGCCCACAATTGCTAAATCCCTTCATAATTATTTCCAAATCTTTTGTTGTACCATAGTCCTTCGCGTACAAAAAATTAAGTCTCTGTACTGTAGGCTCATCAGGTTGAGAAATAGTAATACCGTCAAGGGGGGAGAGAACGGCTGATTTTATTTTAGGTAAGTTTGAATTCGTATTCTGCGTTTTTGCATAACCAATCCAAGTCTTCTTACCTATTAGAACGTAAAACAAATTACGTAGATATCCGAGTTTTGATTTGACGAAGATAATGTTAATAGGTAACGTAATCAATAAGATAATTGTCGCTAATAGGTCAAATAGCCTTTTGTTGCGACGTAGCATTTTGCGTGCTATATTGAACTGAATATTGATAGTATATAATTCTCCTGAGGTATTTTTACTACTGCTACCAATAATACTTAAACTTTCTTCAGGCAAAATTTTATAATCAACAGTTGGACCTAGAGCGGTCATGCTCTTGGTAATGTTTTGTGCAGAGACATCTTTTGAGCAGAAAATAATTTCGTTTGCCTTGTAAATTCGAACAGCTTCTTCGAGTTGAGCAAAACTGCTGAGGTATGTTTGACGGTCTTCGGTATCACTTGGCGCGACTGTACCTATATAGTTTTTTCGAACTTGTGCTTTGGCTAGTAAATGTTGTACGCGCTCGCTTTCAGCAGTTGAACCAACGATAATTAAATTGGTCGTCAAAGAGTGTCCGACTCGTAGATTTTTATATTCTAAAAAATGAAAAACAGTCCGAATAAGAACAGAAGAAACAAGCGCAAAGGTTGCTCCCATGACGATAATCGCACGGGATGGACGATACTCTAAAGGTAAGAAACCATAAACTGCAGCCAATACCAAGGTGCCAATTAAAAGCCCTCTGACCACGCGTCGAAAATTATACTTCTCATCGTATCCTCCACTAAAAAATATGCCTGCTAGCCAAAGCGTAATGTAAAGTGGCACATTTACATAGTAAAAGCTATCATCGTAATAATCGGCATCGCTATAATAATTTTGCGCCCAAAAATCTTTGATAAAATGTAGCCCTAGAGCCATGATTATACCTTCGATGATAGGAAGTGCAGCTGCCCGCCAAAAATTACCCAGAAGCGTTATAAATGCTCGAAAATAGATAGCAAATTGCAACATGGCGATAAAGAGAAATGCTCCTTCACCAGTGAAGTGTTTTTTTGCAAAAATTATCATGGCTTGATAGAAAACACGCACATAATTTAAGCTGCCTTTTTTGGTGCTTTCTCCCTTGTAATGAATAATTGTCGTGTCGGAGAAATAATAGTTTTTATAGCCTCCTTTGACGATGCGATAGGACAAATCAATATCTTCTCCATACATGAAAAAGGTCTCGTCTAAGAGTCCTACTTTATCCAAGGTCTCCTTGCGCATCATCATAAATGCACCAGCTAAGACATCTATCTCGTGATTTTCATCTTTATCTAAATAGCCTAAGTGATAACGATTAAATTTTGGGCTTTTCGGAAAGATTTTAGACAGTCCAAATGTCTTGCAAAATGCAACCCAAGGCGAAGGAAATCCACGCTTACTTTCAGGTAAAAAATTACCGCCGCCGTCTATCATCTTTACACCTAAGCCACCCGCATCTGGATGTGCATCCATAAAGTCAATACACTTGGAAAAAGTATCTTCTTCGACGACAGTATCAGGATTTAAAAGTAAAATATATTTACCTTTTGATTGACGTATAGCTTGGTTATTTGCTATTGAAAAACCAGGATTATGTTTATTGGCAATTACCTTAACTTCTGGAAATTTTTCCCTGACCATTTGCACACTATCATCCACAGAGTTGTTATCTACTACCCATACTTCAAGGTCTAAACCTACTGACGCGTGGCGCACAGAAAGGAGTGCTTGCTCCAAAAAGTGACGAACATTGTAGTTGACTATGACGACGGAAAGTTGCATTTAAACGGTTGACGGTAGACGGTCACTTCGTTTGACGGTGGACGGTCACTACCTACTTTTACAATTAATTAAAAAATTACGCAACGCTGAAGGGCTTTATAAAAGATACTTATTTGTCGGTTTTGTAAGGAACACGAGCGACTATGGAACGTCCTAAGGTCAATTCATCTGCATATTCTAACTCTCCACCAAAGGAAACTCCGCGAGCGATTGTGCTGACGCGCACATCAAAATCTTTTAAGTTTTTAGTCAGATAAAATATCGTTGTATCTCCTTCGATGGTTGGACTAATCGCCATGATAATTTCTTTGACTTCTTCCTTTGCTGCGCGTTGCATCAAAGTCTCGACATTCAATTTATCTGGTCCTATTCCTTCGATAGGATTGATTACGCCACCCAAGACATGATACAAACCTCGATACTGCTGTGTCTCTTCAATAGCCATAACATCACGGATGCTTTCTACGACACAAATCGTTCCTTTATCTCGGCGAATATCCGCGCAGACACTACACATTTTTTCATCAGAAAGATTGTGACAAGTATCGCATTCACGGATATTTGAGCGCATTTTGCTCAAGGTCTGAGTGAGTACCATTGTCTTGTCTTGATCTTGACTAACTAGATGCAATACTAAACGCAATGCCGTACGACGACCGATACCTGGTAATGCTGCGAACGCTTCTACAGCGTCTTCGATGAGTTTGGAAGAAAAATTCATGGGGCAAAAGTAGGGATTTGTTGTTGCTTATCGGTTATTAGTTATTGGTTATTTTATCCAAGTACTTAATTGTGTTTTTTACAAAAAGCAACATATTAAGGAATGCGAAAATAATAGATTCAGAATCTGAACTACTTCTTTTTCGCTTATTTTTCACTTAAAAAATGGTTATTTGCCCCGACAAACGCCCATTTTTAAGCCAAAACTAAACGAAAAAATAAGCGGCTCAGATTCTGAATCTATTAATCTCGCATTCCTAACCAATAACATAATGACAAATAACTACCCCACTCTTGGTATCTTAATTTCGTAAGTTTTCTTTTTTGAATTGGTTAATTTCCCTGCTTTCAACCATGGATTATAAACCTTTAACATCCGGTAACTGATGCCATATTTTTGTGCGAAATCTCCTAGATTTGGAATTGGCTCATTTGTAGTGACAATTGAAAAATCATCTAAAGGTGCATAATATTCATCTGCATTTAAATAAAAACCATGTTTCTCTGGATTTTTCATAATTTCTTTAATTGCTACGACACGAAACACGTAGCGCGCTGTTTCTGCATTCAAATTAAGGTCGTAGTAGTTAGTCGCGCGTTGACTTTCCATTTCACTGGTGATGCGTCTTTGTCCAGCATTATAGGCAGCTGCTGCTAAAGTCCAACTTCCCAAACGGTCATAGCGAGCTTTCAAAAACTTACAAGCAGCTCTTGTTACTTTCTCGACGTGCATACGTTCGTCTACTTCTGAATTTACTTCTAAACCATAGTCAGCTGCCGTTCCTTTCATAAATTGCCACATTCCTTTTGCACCTGCGGAAGAGGTTGGGTGACGCAAGCTACTTTCTGCTACTGCTAAATACTTAAAATCATCAGGAATACCTTCTTCTGCAAATATGCGCTCAAAAACAGGAAAATAGCGCGCAGATAATTTCAAATTCTGCATCGTACTACTTTGCCAGTAAGAATTTACAGCGAGTTCTCTGTCTAATCTCTCTCGCACATCAAAATTATCCATAGGCAATGCTTCCCCCGCAAAATCATAAGGACGATTGAGGTCATTACTTTGAACCACCTGACCTAATCCATCCGCACGCAAACTTGGACGGGTAGGAATAGTGTCGCCTTCTATCTTAGAAGAATAAGAAGTGAATAAGGCAATCGTAAAAAACGCTGCGATGAGTGAAGTATAAATATAGACTGGCTTTTTCATGTTATCAGTAGTTTGTTAATCAGAATCGAAAGGTCGGGATTTTGTGTGAAAGAATCTTAATTGATTGGGGGGAAATAGTTTTTTGTCTGTACAAAAGTATAGATTAGTCGAAAAACACTTATTTTAAGGTGTTTTTACAAGTCAAAAGCATAATTTTGAATTCTAAATCATAATAGTTTGCAAGAACACTTTCAACTACAATATAAGCTTTTTAATCGTCATTTGCGCGAATTTGGGATTAGTCCTTGGCTGGCTTATGTTTTGATGACAGTATTGTTTGTAGGAATTTCAGAATTGTTTTTTAGGAGAATGACTGCGCCAGAATATATTTATCCACTTATAGCATTGTCTTTCTTTTCTATCCTACAAAATGCAAAGCGAAGTGAATTCTTTAAACGTATTTATCTGCCTCAAAAGTATCAGAAAATCAGAATTGCAGAATATATTTTATTGACTTTACCTTTTATTTTTTTCTTGGTTTATAAAATGATTTTTATAGGTTCTATTGGATTTTTAGTGATTGTATTAACGATGAGTTTTCTTCCTAATGTTAAAATGTCTGGACCTTCTTTGCCTACTCCTTTTGGGCGTTTTCCATTTGAATTTCCAGTTGGTTTTCGGAAGAGTTTTCCTGTTTTTATCCTTGCCGCGATATTGTTGGGGATGGGAATAAAAGTGGATAACTTTAATCTTGGAATGTTTTCTATAGCTTTAGTTTTCTTTGTTTTCCTTAGCTATTTTAACTTGGCAGAACCACCAACTTATATTCGTTTTTTCTCGTGTTCAAAAAATGGATTCTTACAAAGAAAAATGAAAACAGCAGCACTTTACAGTATTGGTTTTGCTCTACCTTTTGCTATTATTTTAGGCGTATTTTATCCCGACAAAATATTATTTATTATCCTTCTCTTATTTTTGGGATTGCTTTACGTCTGGGCTGCCTTGCTTGGGAAATATGCGGCTTATCCTTCTGCATTGAATATTTTACAAGGTTTCGCCCTGGGATTTTCTCTGATGTTTCCGCCTTTACTTTTATTTATTATTCCTTGGTTTTACAAATTAGCTTTAAAAAACGAAAAAATTTTACTCGATGCTTGAGATTAAATCTTTACATAAATCCTACGGAGAAAAAGAAGTACTCAAAGACATCAATCTCACTTTTCAAGCTGGAGTTATTAGTGGTGTCGTTGGTAAAAATGGCGCGGGTAAAACCACGCTGTTTCGCTGTATCGCGGGTTTAGAAAAGTATTTGGGGACAATAAAATACTCGAAGGGAGAATTGGCAAATCTTACTGGTTTCCTCTCAACCAATCCTTATTATTTATCTAAATTGACGGGTAAAGAATATTTGCAATTAGTTTGTAATGGTAGAGATATTCCTTCGCCTGATTTTGCGGCAGCTAACATTTTCGATTTACCATTAGACCAATACGGCGCGACCTATTCTACAGGAATGAAAAAGAAATTAGCTTTGACGGGCGTTCTCTTACAAAAAAATGAGATTTTCATTTTAGATGAACCATTTAGCGGTGTAGATATTGAGAGCAATTTACTGCTACAAGAGGTATTGAAAAAATTAAGAAGTCTGAATAAAATTGTCTTGATTTCTTCTCATGTTTTTCCTGTCTTGGAGGAGATTTGTGATAATTTGCATTATCTAGAAAATGGACAAATTAAGAGTATGGCGGCGGGTAAAGATGATTTTGTGAAGATAGCTGAAGCTATGTCTGGAGTGGGAGTTGCGCGTCGGATTGAGGGTTTAGATTTATAAAAAAATCAAATTCAAGAACGAAGCTTGAATTTGATTTTTGAGATTTAAATTAGTTTTCTACTCCTTCTCTTTCATAAACCATCGTATCAATATCGGTATCAACATCAAATCAGCAATTAATGCCGTAAACAAGGTCAAACTCACCAAAAGTCCAACCGTCACCGAAGGCGGATGAATAGAAAATAGCATAATCAAAAAGCCAAAAAAGAGAATAATCGTTGTCAAAACAATTGCCTTTCCCGTCTCTACGAAAGTAATGTGTAAACTCTCATCTATGCTTTTTCCTTTATTCCGCGCCAGTTTATATTTACTCAAAAAATGTATTGTATCGTCTACCGCAATACCAAAGATGACAGCGAAAACGATACTAACACCTGCCTCCAAATCTATCCCGATAAAACCTAGTAAAGCCCCTGCTAAGAGCAGTGGAAAGATATTCGGAACAAGAGAAATGAAAAGCATACGAATGTTTTTAAATAACAAGCCCATAAGTATACTCACGATAACAATTGCCATAGCTAAACCGTACATTAAGCTCTCTCGAACATAGACCGCATTTTTATCAACAATCAATCCTGTTCCTGTTCGCTTAACATCTATCAAATTTGTATTGGCACTAATCCAAGCATCCATTTCATCACCTGCCGCAGCTAGGTCATCTGCCCCCATATCTAAGACTCGTGAAGTAATTCGCGCTTTTTGTTTATCCTTACTCACCATAATCGCCAATCCTCCAGAAGACTCAGGTATCTTATCCGCAAAACGTTTTTGTTTTCTGAATTGAGCCTCTGTATCTGGTAATTTATATTCTTCCGTCTTTCCTCGATTAAAGGCTTGATTTATACTTTTATACAAGGTTGTAATCGAAGCAATCGCTCGGACAGCTGGATAATTTTCGCGTAGATAATCTTCGATTTTCGCAATTTCTTTTATCACCTCAAAATCAGTCGCCTTGTGTCCTTCTTTCACGGTCACAGCAAACTCTAATGGGCGAAAACCCGTAAATTTTTTCTCGAAGAAAAGAAAGTCTTCTGTAATTTTTGCCCCAATCGGCATGTTGTGAATGATCGTATAATTAGTTGTAATCTGAGAAATACCATATAAACTCAATCCCGTAATCGCAATCGCACTAATCGCAATACGTCCTGGGAATTTTTTCGTAAAATCATAAGCCCAATTCATAGACCTATCCCAAAATTTCTGCCCACGCCCAAGTTTCATCAAACTGTCTACATCATACATCGAAATCAAAGCGGTAGTAAAACATACCACCGTAACATAGGCAACCAAAACTCCAATCGCAGAATTAACACCAAATTCTCGAATCGGAATAACTCGACTACTTACTAAGGAGAGAAAACCAATTGCAGTTGTTACAGAAGTCAATAAAGTTGCCATCCCAATCTCTCTAATCGTAGTATTGATAGCCGTTGTTCTATCTACTCCTTTCTTTAGCTCATCAATGTATTTAGACATGATGTGAATAACATCTGAGGTTCCGACAATAATCATCAAGACAGGATACAAGGCGGACATCATACTCAACTCACGTCCAGAAAGTCCCATTAATCCCATAAAAATCAACATCCCTAATCCAACAGAAGACATCGCAATAACAATTCCTCTAATCCGTCGAAAGATGTAAAACATAACAAGTCCAACCAAAAATAAAGAGACAATACCCGAGACTAAAATCTCTCGATATTGCATTTCTACCAATTCCTCAGTGAAATAAGAACGTCCTAAATAATGGTAATCATCAAAGCTATAAGTCGCCATAAGACTATCCATTCCCGCCATCATATCTTTTGACTCTTCGAGCATCATACCCGTTTCTGTCCGTGTAAAAATAGCAAGTGTTGTGGCGTCTTTTGAGATTAGATTGTAGACAAAACGTTCATCTTGTAAGATTTTTGCTTTATCTGCTTCGTATTTTTCAGGTTTATCAATATGAATGGCTGGCACCGTGGTCATCCCAAAAGGTGTCTTTATTGGATACTCAAACTTAGTAATAGATTGGCTTTCAGTAATGTAAGGAACACTTTTTACTTTAATAGTGAGGTCATGAAAGTCCTCTAAGAACTGCTGTTCGAAAACACCATCTTTGCGTTCGACGGCTACAATGAGAAAATTATCGTCTGTCTCAAAATCTTCAATGAATTCTTGAAAAAATTCCAAATCAGGGTCGCCCTGTGGGAAGAATTGCTCAAAATCAAAACTGAATTTTATCTGAAATACTCCGTAAATACTTAATAAAGCTAATAGCCCGAAAGTAATAAAAGAAATTTTGCGCAGCCTCGGTGTCATGCGAATGATTTGGTTACTTGATTCAAGATTTTAGATGTTAGATTTTTAAATATTACTTGAGTCGTTTTTTTAATAGAAAGTCTAACATCTATTTCATTGTGAAAGAAACTTCAACGAAGCAGTAAAGTTCAGAAAATATGGAGAGAATCAAGGAATATTTGAAAATTTATTACAGACAGCACAAAAAAAGTCCGAACTGCATGTGCAATTCGGACTTTATTCTTTGGGACTACTTTTTTACATTTTCATTCTTAAACCAACTTGTATTCCTGCAACAAAGTAATTTTGGTTTAATTCATGATTTTCAGTTGTGAAGGAATTCAAATAGTAACGTCCATAGGGTTCAAAGATAAAGTGTAAAGCAGGTGTTATTTTGTAATTAACAGAAAAACTACTATACAAACTCATACCAACATTTGTCTTAAAGGCTTCATAACGAGCAGGACTATTAGTAGAGAAATCAACAATTTCACTATTTGGGTTTAAAAAACGTCCTTCTTGGCTCGCTGTAATGTTGATGTATGCACCTCCATTGAAACCAATATTATACTTATCTTTATCTATCTCGTAACCTAAAATCAAAGGAATATCTAACAATTTATGACGATTGGAAAATGCAAATTTTTGAGTTTCCGTTCTGATAATAGTATCTCTACTTAAAATATTACCAGCCTGGTCTGTTGTCTCAATATACTCTTCATATTCAGTGTAAATTCTCTGACTAAACGGCTCTTTAATTTTACTGTAAATTAATCCTGTCCGCATAGCAAAACCACCTTTAGTAACGGCGGATGCTCTAAATCCAAGACTACTAGACTCTTGCATTCCTTCTGTTTGATTACGTAAAATTGCGTAAGCTTCACCATCATCAAACTTTGGGCTTAATGTTCTAAAAGCCATATCTAGAGATGTAATCGCATCAAAGTATATATATACTTTTCGAGCTTCCCAACCACATTTAATCTTAGGCATAGCTGCATGATAATTCGTCTTAGCGAAAAAATCTTTACCTTCTAATGGATCAACTAAAATAGATTGATTATTTTTTTCTTGTTTCGCAATTTCTACAGCATCTTCTTGAGAGAAATTGTCCGACGGAACAATAGGGTTTTCTTTCAAACTTTCATTTGATTTTTTAGAGCTGAAAGAATTATCCTTGTTTTCCGACGGACTTGTAAAAGAGGTATTTTGCTTAATAACATCATCCGACGAATTATTAGTTGATTTAACAACATTTGTCGGTAGAGCCGATGAATTACTTGTATTACTTACTTTGGTTTGTTGCTGTGTATTATCAATAAATGTTTTTTCTTCAATGTTGTTATCTATGTCGATAGAGTTTTCAAATTCTTTTACTTCAGTTTGAACTTGAGGAGTTGTTTGAGTTTGATTATTATCTTTTAATTTTTGACTTGTAGTCTGTCTATCGGTGTTGGTAATTACAGCTTCTGTTTTCGAAGATAGATTAGTAGAGGTCAATTGCCAGTAAATTACTCCAACTCCCAACAATAGTACCATGACAGAAATACCTGCTTTTATGCGCCATCCAAATGCATTTGCAGCTTGTTGTTCACTGCGTTTTTTATCCATCGCATCAAACAAACCTGCAGGCACAGGGGAAGAGTAGCTATTTAGCTTCTCCCGCAACAAATCATCTGCTTTTTTATCTGGTTTCATACTTTTTATAAGATGTTAGACTTTAGAGATTAGATTTTAGATTAAAACTGTTCAAAGTCTAATACCTAAAATCTAATATCCATTATCTCAATTTTTTCTAACTTAAAAATAAAAGTCCTGTTATTAATTGCCACAAGCCACTATTGACACCTAAATGTGCCAATTTTTCTTGCAACAACTTTCTGGCTTTTACTAATTGCGAACGACTCGTACTTTCTCCGATACCAAGCGACTCCGCTATTTCTTTATGACTGTAACCTTCAATCACGTAGAGGTTAAAAACTACACGGTAACCTTCAGGTAAAGTCGCTATTTCCTTTAGTAATTCTTCTTCTGCCAAATTACTCACTGCTTCCGCATTTACGGGACTATCATGATAATCAGGAAGACCAATAGACTCTTTTTGAAAAGAACTTCTATTATAGTTTTTTAAAGCAGTATTCACCGCAATACGTCGTATCCACCCCTCAAACGAGCCTTTACCCTCAAATTTTTTGAGGTTATTGAAGACTTTGATAAATGCATCTTGGAGTAAATCTTCAGCTTCGAGCTGATGCCGAGCGTAGCGTCTCGTCACCGTGAGCATCTTCCCTGCATATCGATTAAATAACTCCCTTTGGCATTCTTTGTCTTCGCGTATACAGCCTTGTATGAGGTCTTGTTCTGTCATGAAAGCAGGTGAACACGAATGAATTAAAGGTTTGTAAAACAGTCAGGAAAAAATTGAGTTGCGAGACTAACCTGCTTTTTATTATTCTTGCAAAATCAGAA
>CAZQTE010000017.1:0-16725 GCA_964595615.1 uncultured Saprospiraceae bacterium | reverse complement strand
GAAAAAATTGAGTTGCGAGACTAACCTGCTTTTTATTATTCTTGCAAAATCAGAATTTGTCGATAATAAAAAAGCAAAGTGGGTCGTAAATAAGTCTTTAAAATGTTTCTTAAGAAACACGAACTGTTGAAGCTTGACTTTTTATCCTCTCCCGGAAAACCCACGGGTTATGAAAGATTCTCAGGCCTTTCCTCTCGCAACTCAACGAAATTGAGTGTTATGAATATTCACTCAGGTGAAACTACTACTGACTCTAAGAGCCACTCAATTCCGTTTTCGCTGCCTTATTTCATAAAAATAACGAAAAAAAATGAAAGTTTTTTAAGGTTAATTTACAATGTTAGTGTTTGTTATATTTATTTATTTGATTATCAGTTTGTTATGGTTGTTTGTGAATATTTTTTTATTCTAAATAATTTTCTGAAAAACAGAAAATTATCTCACTTTTAATTTTTAATTTAGATTTTTTCAAAAAAAACGTCTTCCTTTCCATTATCATCAACTTTTAGATAAACTGTCCGCCTCAGAAAAGCATTTGTTTTTCATTTTCCCTACCTTTGCAGACCTTTTTGAAGAGTAGATTGTTTTGTAAAAACAATCATCAAGAGTCCTTTACCAAATATAAAATGGTGAGTCTTTATTTTTAATAATTTGTCACCAAAAGAAATCAACCAAATAATGATATTGATTTGATGTTTTGAATGGCACTTTATTCGTTATTCAAAATTCAAAATTTATCATTCAAAATTAGTAGAATGAAAGAAGTATATATCTGTTCCGCAGTCCGTACACCAATCGGTAGCTTCGGAGGCATGTTTGCAGGTTTGACAGCTGTACAATTAGGTTCCGCAGCTATCACAGGTGCACTCGAAAGAGCTGGCGTATCAGCAGACCAAGTAAGTGAAGTTTTCTTTGGAAACGTTTGTTCTGCCAATCTCGGACAGGCACCAGCACGCCAAGCAGCTATCGCCGCAGGTTTAGGTATTAATGTACCTTGTACGACTGTAAACAAAGTTTGTTCATCAGGATTGAAGACAGTCATGTTTGGAGCGCAATCTATTGCTCTTGGTCACGCAGATATCGTGGTAGCAGGAGGTATGGAAAGTATGTCAAATGTACCTTACTACATTCCAAAAGCACGTTTTGGTTATAAATATGGAGGTTCTAAATTAATTGACGGTTTGGAGACCGACGGTTTGTTTGATGTGTATAACAAAATGGCAATGGGTGTTTGTGCAGATCGCACAGCAGTTAAGTTTAACATCACCCGCGAGGAGCAAGATGCATATACAATCAATTCTTACAAGTCAGTTGCAGAAAATACAGACAACGGAAATTTTAAAGATGAAATCGTTCCTGTAAGCATCCCTCAACGTCGTGGCGATGCCTTAGTTGTCGATACAGATGAAGAGTACAAGCGCGTAAAATTTGAGAAAATTCCTAATTTACGTCCAGCATTCACAAAAGACGGAACAGGAACTGTTACTGCCGCTAATGCTTCCACTATTAATGATGGTGCTTCTGCAATCATCTTAGCAAGTGCAGCAAAAGTAAAGGAATTGGGTTTAACTCCAGTTGCTAAAATTGTTTCTTTTGCAGACGCTGCTCAAGAGCCAGAATGGTTTACTACTGCTCCAACTTTAGCCGCTCCTATTGCATTGAAACGCGCAGGTATGACTTGGAATGATGTTGACTTTATGGAAGTCAATGAGGCTTTTGCAGTAGTGCCAATGGCATTCGCGAAAAACTTGAATTTGGATGCAAGTAAAATGAATGTATTTGGTGGTTCTGTGGCTATTGGTCACCCGCTTGGTGCATCTGGCGCGCGTATCTTGACTACATTGAATAATGTCTTACACAAAAAATCTGGTTCTGTAGGTATGGCTGCTATCTGTAATGGTGGTGGTGGTGCTTCGGCATTGATTATTGAGAAAGTGTAATAGACTTGTTACCCAGATAAAACCAGTCATCTGAAAATATCTTTTCCCGCTATTTCCCTCCAAAAAATCATTCAATAGAGGGACTATTCAAAGATTTTTTGAAGAAAACTATCGAAAAAATCTAAATTTCAGCTAACCATTTTTATCTAAGTAACAAGTCTAATATCAATTCCAATAAGTTTAAAGACAGGAGTCATCTTTTACGAAAGATGACTCCTGTTCTTTTAGTCAATAATTGTCAGATTTTCTGGTGTTTTCAAGTAAATACAAGGCGTTTGTCCCATTTTTGCAACTGCTCCTGAGACATATAAGAGTTTACCTTTCAATGCCTTGACAGGATCATACGGGAAATTAGCAATGTCTTCTTTCCGAATAAAAATAGTGAAAATCTGATTAGGATATTGTTTGTCTAGATTTATTAAAATATTTCCTTTGCGGCTATAACGTCCACCTACTGCTTGACCAACAACAGTAACTTTATTCCCCGTGTTACCCATTAGTTTTTTTGCCATGACGGTATTGTAATGGCGTACTGGTAATGAATTAGAAGGTACAGGTTCGACATCTCCTTTTGCGACTCCTGTTATCCACGGAGCTTTATCCGTTTGACTTTCTACTTTTTCCTCAATCTCATCTGTCAATCCTTCAAAAAAATTAATTCCCGTCAACTCTTCTATTTCATTGATAGATTTTGCAAAATGCTCAATAGGATAATTCGCTTTTTTATTAGGAATTAAAAATCCTATGCCGCGTTGATTTTTCTTATCAATCACTACTTTCCAATATTGTTGGGGTATAGAAACTTTATTTACTCCACGTTCTACGACGGGTAAATCATCAGTTAATACACCGCCTGTACAAACATATAGTTGGGTGTCAGTATTGCGATATAAATATCCTCTAATCGCTCCTTCTAATTCCGCCCAGATTTCTCTATTGAAATCACCTAATTGGGGTGACATGTTGGAATAAAAATAACTTTCAGACAAGGCTTTTTGAGACCAACGAAAATCTGCGGAAGGAGCTAAATGTCCACGGTCGTATCCAAATCCATCATACTTGAATTCCCCATTCGGTTGCAGAAATTTTAGGAAATAATCCTCTTCTACTGCACTACCAGTTAATATTTTTGGGTCAACTCGAAAATCATTTGTACGGCTAACTTGACCTGTTAATATTTCTGGAGAAATGATGTGTGCAACCCACTTTGCTTGCTCATGTTTTTCGCTATAAACTAAAGACATCGCTGAGTGGGAGATAACTTTTTCATCAGCAGCAATCGCAGGTAAACCGATAGTATTCAAGTCTTCTCGAAGCCTATCTAGTTTTACATCTTCAATTTTTGATAGGATTTTTATCTTTTCCTTTTCCAAGTCTTCCAATTGCATCTCTAATTCTCTCAATTCTCCTATTGGAGCTTGAGCTTGCAGATATTGATTACAGAATAAAGCACAGAGAATGAGTAAAATAATACGCATTATTTAGTTTTAATTTTTTAGAAAAAATATCAAGATTAAATTGGGGGTACTTTTCGCGTTATTTAAGAGATTAGAAATTCTGAAATGGGGGGAATTAAAATTAGATAAGCCTTGAAGTTAAAATACTATGGTTTGGGAAGCCAAAATTAAGAAAAATTATAAACAGTTTAATTTTTGGACTTAGTAACGACGAAATAATAACTCCGTCAAACTAGACAGTGTATAATTTTTCTCAGTTTTGGCTTCAAAGCGTGATAATTGTTAATACTTTGAGCGATTTGAAGTGAAAAATGAGGAAAATTTGACCTGTCCAGATGACGGACTTATTGTTTTGTCGTTACTTAGGAATGTGAGATTAATAGATTCAGAATCTGAGCCGCTTATTTTTTCGTTTAGTTTTGGCTTGAAAATGGGCGTTTGTCGGGGCAAATAACCATTTTTCAAGTGAAAAATAAGCGGAAAAGAAGTAGTTCAGATTCTGAATCTATTATTTTCGGGTAATGGGTCAAAACGGTGGATACTCACGTGGTGACTCAAAGTCACCTTGTGAGTAAAAAAGATGTATCAGTCGTTTTCACCCACTACCTATTTTCGCATTCTTTAAGTACATGACATGATTTGATGGAGAACAAAAATTAAAATATCATTTGCCAAGTTAAATATCTAATTTTGTTCTTCTATTAAAAATTCATTTCTCAAGCATGCTATACAACACAATCCTCATCATATTCATTCTCGCCACAGCTGTCCAGTTATTCTACTGGCTATACTACTTCCGAAAATTAGCTTACTATGATGTGAAACAAGAAGAGAGTGAAAATACTGACTTTTCGGACAATCCACTAACAATTATCATCTGTGCGAAAAATGAAGAGAAAAATTTGCAACAAAATATACCCCGTATCCTCAATCAAAGCGACCGTTCCCATAACTTATTGGTAGTCAATGATAATTCACATGATAAAAGTTTATATATATTAACTGAATATCAAAAACTTTTCCCTACCTTTGACATTAAGAATTTAACTAATACGAATTCTGCACATATTGGAAAGAAATATGCGCTTTCGGAAGGCATTAAAAATGCTGACCATGATACTCTTTTACTCACAGATGCAGATTGTCAACCCGTTTCAGAAAATTGGGTTTCGCGCATGAAAGCAGGTTTGGGCGACAAGGAAATTGGTTTGGGATATTCTCCTTATACCAAATATCCAGGTTTTTTAAATCTCTTCATTCGCTACGAAACTGTTTGGACTGCGGTACAATATTTATCTTTTGCCCTGGCAGGACTGCCTTATATGGGAGTCGGGCGCAATTTAATTTACAAAAAAGAATTGTTTGCGCGTGCTAATGGATTTAAGCAACACGAGCATATCGCTTCGGGCGATGATGATTTATTCATCAATGCAGTTGCCAACAAAGATAATACGACTGTTATTTTGCATCCAGAGTCATTCATACTATCAGAACCGAAGACTGATTGGCGAAGTTATGTTCGTCAAAAAAAACGGCACCTTTCGACAGGAACCAGTTATCAGCTTCGTCACCAGATATTGTTAGGCTTGTTTTCAGCGAGTCATTTCTTGCATTATTTAGGTGGAATTTCAATAGCACTATACGACATAACCATTTTTTTCACACTATACGCTGTTCGCATTTTTGTTGTACTATGGATGTATCGGCGCATTTTAAAACGGTTAAAAGACCCAACAATGTGGGTTTGGATTCCTGTTTTAGATGTTTGTTATAATCTGTTCTACTTGTTTTTCGCGACAGCTCTCATGAACACTAACAACACATGGAAGTAACACAAACTATTCCTACAAAGGGACGGCTAACGAGCCGCGCCTCAGAAGACTTAATTCTCGTTACAGCAGCAAAAGAAGGCTGTGAAAAGTCTTATGAAAAACTTCTTAATCGCTACAAACACTCTGTTTACCGTACAATGTATGGTATGGTTAACAACAGTGAAGATGCTGAAGATTTAACATACGAAGCATTTGGAAAAGCGTTTCATAAGTTACCTACTTACGTACCTCACCACGCATTTAGTACTTGGTTGTTCCGTATCGCAAAGAACAACTGCATCGACCACATTCGCAAAAAAAGACTACATACTTTATCTATCGATGAGCCTGTAGAATATGGTAGCGAGTGCGATTTTTCTAATAATCTGAAAGCAGTTATGCTCAACCCAGAGGAAGAGTATATTCGTGACCAAAAATTACAATTGGTACGTTTTGCTGTAGCAAAATTAGGTGTAAAATATCGTCGCATGATTGAATTGCGCTATTTTGACGAGTTGAGCTACGAAGAGATTGCTGCTCAATTACAAATTCCATTAGGAACTGTAAAAGCACAACTTTTCCGCGCAAAAGACTTGATGTACGATGTAATTATGAAAACTGGAGCTACTGCTCATTTGGAAGATATTCGTCGTCACACGAAAAATCGTAAGAAAGTAGCTTAGGAAAAAAGATGTTAGATTGTATGCGTCATGATAATCTAACATTTCAAAGATATTCGTTATAGAATACCCAATATTACCCGAGTCGTATAAGCGGCTCGGGTTTTTGGTTTTTAGGGCTAGTTGGGATTTTTGTATTCATATCTCAAGCCCCCGACCCCTGAAGGGGAGAATAGACGTAAGTACGTGACATTATTTATATGGATAAATTTGAGAGAGAGGTTTTTTCGATAGTTTTATTTCAAAAAATCGTTGCATAGCCGTAGCTACGGGACTATTTTTTGGATAAAAATAGCGGAAAAATATCCTCTCAAAATATCCATATAAATAGGGTCACGTACTTATATGAAGCTGAAATCTGGATTTAAGTAGAATGCGATTTTAAATTTATATGATTTTAAATTCAAAAATGAAATATGTTCCCCTTCAGGGGTTAGGGGCTTGAAAGAATGCTTCCCATTATTTAAACCTCTGACAACAACTCCTTCACCACCAATCTCAATTTCCAACCCGCCTCTGTCACAATCTTAATAACCTCTTCCAAAGTCGTTTCCGTCAAATTTTCAATCGGATAACACTGATTAGAAATAACCGAAGCCACCGTAATTTTCAAACCAGAATGCTTTGCCACTAAAACCTCTGGAATAGTAGACATTCCAACCACATCTCCACCTAATAAATTTATCATGCGATACTCCGCAGGCGTCTCCAGATTAGGACCTTGCAAACCATAGTAAACCCCTTCATGCGCGCGGATATTATTTTTCTGACACAGATTCAAAGCAATAGCATTGGTCTTCTTATCATAGGTCGTCAGCATATCTGGAAAACGCAGTCCCAAACGTTCATCATTTGCACCACGCAAAGGATTTTCAGGCTGTGCATTGATGTGGTCTTTGATAAATACTAAATCGCCCGCCTGATAATTTTCATTCGTTCCACCAGCCGCATTTGAGATGATAATATGATGAATGCCTAAAAATTTCATCACACGGACGGGGAAAGTCACCTGTTTCATTGAATAACCTTCATAATAATGAAAACGCCCAGCCATACAGACGACACGTCGCCCCGAAAGCATTCCCAAGATTAATTTTCCTTTATGACTTTCAACAGTCGAACTTGGAAAATGAGGAATATCTGTATAAGCAATTTCGCATTCCACCTCAATATCATCCGCTAATTCCCCCAAACCTGTACCCAGAATAATGCCAATCTCAGGAACGAAATCAGTCTTTGTTTTAATGAATTTTAAAGCCTCTTGTATCTGGTCGTACAGTTCCATAATTCAGTATTGTCAGGTATCCTACCTTGTAATTCAAAATTTATAATTCAAAATTCAAAATTAATTCTGTCTCTCAAAACACCCAATATCTGGCGTCATCCCGTCTCGCATATTTCCTTCTAAATCTAAAAATATCTGATTAATCACCTCCGCCTGACCTTCAGCAATTGACAAGGTGTCTAAGTGATAATCATCTTCATTTGGGTCAATGAAAAGTGCTTCACTTGGTTCTGCATTCGTACAAGGTAAACAGTTTTCAAAAAAGTCAGGATAAGGATTGGGCTCATTTTCATCAATTAATTTCTTCACCCGCACGATACAATTCTCCAAATTATAATCAAAGTCAGCCTCAATACCGTCAAAACGTGCAAAATCATCCAAAGCTACTTCATCCTCACGCGAGCCATAAATAATGCAATTTTTAAAATCAGCGCTCAAATCATTCCAAAGCGCATCTCCACAACCTAAGGTCAGACAAATACCATTCGATAGACTTAATGCCGAGGCATCTACACCATAACTTGCCATAGTACAATAATCAAAATTATAATCACCACCCAGTATCAACTGCGTACAGAAACTTCCTGTATTATAAATCAGGCAGTTTTCCGCATCTATCGAAGCGCCTACGCCAGCAATTCCGACACTCGACATATTATAGATTTCAGAGTTTTTAATCTCCAAAGAAGCATTTGGATCTACACGTACGCCAAATTGCCCATTTTTAATCGTGGTATGGTTGATTTTATTTCCTTGACTTCGCATATAAATTCCAACCCACTGCCCTGCATCATCTTGAAAAGGTTCTTCCAAACGGTCGCCTTGTATCGTCACAGGATTTTCCAAAGTGCCGTCAATTTCGATATGTCCCATACTATCCACGTAAATCAAACCACTATTATAAATCAAACTTTCATCCGTTACAGGGTCGATTTGACGCGCAATACCTCCATGCACATAAACCTCCGTTCCTTCGGGAATATGTAGCGTACATTCATTGATAAACAAGATGCCATAAATCACGTAGGGCAAAGTATCTGTCCAATATTCATCTCCAAAATCACAACTCAACAATGCAAAACTATTCTGTGCAAAACGATTAGGAATGTAGTTCGCATTCTGTCCGAAAGCTTCTAAATTCACAAACTGGTCGTTGCCATTCGTTTCAAATAATAATTTATCTTCGACGATGTAAGGACTCAAAGAAAGCGGGTCATCTGGATTTATCGTCACCTCTCCAAAAATGTACAAACTATCATTAGCAGCTATTTCAATATCTGTTGCCTCATTACCAGGTACGCCATCTACATTAAAACGGAATTTTGTATTTGGATTTTCAACACTAATACGAGAGATTTTTATCGGTTGATTATTACGATTAAAAACTTTCAATGTGCGCGTTGCCGAACCTACTTCTGTAAAGACAGTATCGAAACGCAAAGTATCCAAAGAAAATTCTAACTTAGCACTGCTATCTGTGATGAAATTGTCGTCTTTAGAACAAGCTAAAGCGACAAAAATGACACTTAAAAAGAGGAAGAAATATTTATACATCGTTGTTATTTATCGATAAATAGTCTTGAATTTTTGATTTCAGACAAAAAAAAACTGAAACCTAAGTTTCAAGAAACACAAAAGTAAAGGGATATAACGAATAATAGACCCAAACTGTGTCAAATTAACGCCTTTTATTCCAAGGAAGCCGCAAAATGCTCGTGCAGTGTTCATTTACGGACAAAATAAATAAAGGACTTTAAGTTACCTTTGTGATTTAAGAGTACGAATTATTTATTGTTGACTTAATATGCCACAACCGATTATTGATGTTATCATCCCCGCTTATAACGAGGAAGAATCCATTGGATTTGTAGTGCGTGACATTCCAAAAGAACTGGTGCGAGACATTATTGTCTGTAATAATAACAGTAAGGACAGCACAGCACAAGTGGCGAGAAATGAAGGAGCTGTAGTCGTTGACCAACCGCGCCCTGGATATGGTTCTGCCTGTTTGAAAGGCATGGAATACATCGCTGCTAAACCTAAGTCAGAACAACCTGATATAGTTGTTTTTATCGACGGCGATTATTCTGATTATGGAGAAGAAATGACTGATGTGGTACGCCCGATAATAGAGGGCGATTATGATATGGTAATAGGTTCGCGTGCGCTTGGAGATACGGAAAAAGGAGCGATGCAACCGCAACAAATATTCGGAAATTGGTTAGCGACCAGTTTGATTCGATTATTTTATGGCTATGAATTTACAGACCTCGGACCATTTCGAGCGATGAAATATGATAAACTTTTGGCTTTAGAAATGGCTGACCCTGACTTTGGCTGGACAGTGGAAATGCAAGTTAAAGCGGCTAAAATGAAAATGCGGTGCATAGAAGTTCCTGTGCGTTACCGTGTTCGCATTGGTGTTTCAAAAGTCTCAGGAACTATCCGTGGGACAATCTTAGCAGGACATAAAATTCTGTGGACGATTTTTAAATTGCTTTAAAAGAGTGCGTTATTGGTTATTTTTTTTCGGCTAAAAAAGATAATAACACAATAACCAATAACAAAATAACTAAGGAACGATGACTATTATTGCTTACATAATTTTAGGGGTTTATACGATTGCATTGAGCTATATCACAATTTATTGTCTATTACAATTTCAATTGTTGTTTGCCTATAAAAGTTTTTGGAAAAAGAATAAATCTATTCCGCTGCCAAAGGTGAAGAAAAAGGCAAATGCAGGTGCAGTCTTAGTTGGCGTAGATGCAGGAGAAGTTGTGGAAAGTGACGATGATTACGATTGGCCGATTGTGACCGTTCAATTGCCGATTTATAATGAGTTGTATGTTATTGCTCGTTTGATTGATAGAGTTTGTGAGTTTGAATATCCAAAGGATAAATTAGAAATTCACATTTTGGATGATAGTACAGATGAGACTGTTGATATTGTAGCAGATAAGGTGGCAGAATGGAAAGCGAAGGGTTTTAATATTGCACAAATTCGCCGTGCCGACCGTGTAGGTTATAAAGCAGGAGCATTAAAAGCAGGAATGGAAGTCGCGACGGGTGACTTTATGGCTATTTTTGATGCTGATTTTATGCCTCGGAGAGATTTCTTGAAAAATACTATTCCACATTTTCAAGATGAAAAAGTTGGAGTTGTGCAAACGCGTTGGGAACATATAAATGAGAACTATTCTTTATTGACACGCTTACAAGCTTTGCAGTTGAATGTCCACTTTACGGTAGAGCAGATGGGTCGTAAGGCAGGGAATTACTTACTACAATTCAATGGCACCGCTGGTGTTTGGCGTCGTCAGACGATAGATGATGCTGGAGGTTGGGAAGCAGATACTTTGACCGAAGATTTAGATTTGAGTATTCGTGCGCAGTTGAAAGGCTGGGAGATTTTATACTTAGAAAAATTTGGCTCGCCTGCGGAGTTGCCAGCAGAAATGAATGGTCTGAAGAGTCAACAACACCGTTGGATGAAAGGAGGGGCGGAGACGGCAAAAAAGATGCTGCCAACGGTCTGGAATTCACATCTTTCTTTTGGACAAAAAATACAAACAACCTCTCATTTATTGGGGAGTACCGTTTTTCTATTCATTTTCTTAGTAGGAGTTTTCTCAGTTCCTTTGGTGTTTTTATTAGACCAAATTTACTTTAATGCCAATGCTTTTGCTTGGTTCTTAGTTGGCTTATTAAGTATCACAACTATTTATTTTGTAGGTAATGTGCAAAGTGATATTAGTGGAAAATCCGCCTTTAAACTCTTTTTTAAAGTCCTGTTCCTCTTCCCGTTATTTTTAGCATTATCAATGGGGCTATCCTTGCACAATACGATTGCTGTATTACAAGGATATTTTGGGCAAAAATCGCCATTTGTACGTACTCCAAAATATGCCATTAATACAGTCAAAGACTCTTTCCAAAAAGAAAAATATCGCTCCTTTAAATTAGAATGGACGACAGTAGGTGAAGGCTTATTGACGCTTTATTTTGTCTGTGGAGTCGTCGGAGGTATTTATTTGCAAGAATACACTTTCCTTGTTTTTCATACACTTTTGACTTTTGGTTACGGGACGATTTTCTTTTATACCGTAAAGCATTTGAGTTTGAAGTAGAGTATCACGGTCGTTACACGACGTGAAAAAGCCGCAATGAGTGAAAATTCATTGCGGCTTTTCTTTTTGAGGATTATTTTATTTTTGAATAAAATCAGTCAAAGCCTTTAAATATTCCTTTCCGTCAAAAATCGCAATAACAGGAATTTTAAACCCTGAAACCTCTTGACTTTCAATTGTTTCTGTTATTTCGTAAATTTTCTCTAAAGTATATTTTTGTTTTTTCTCTAAGTATTTTTCTACCTGTTTTTTCTTGCTATTGATAAGCCAATATTCTTTTACATTATGTTTGGCGTAATCTTTAAATTTTACACCTCTATCTCTTTTTTCTGTTCCTTTTGATAAAATTTCTACAATAAAATCAGGTGCAGGAAAAACCATTGTGTCTTCGTTGAAATCTCCCGTACGTTCTTTTTTCCAAAATGAAATATCTGGCTCGTAATCATTGCGTGTTAAACCAATCAAGGCTTTTTCACAATGTACTTCTCCCAATTGGTGAATTTGTACATAGGTAGTCAATAAA
Source organism: uncultured Saprospiraceae bacterium (assembly GCA_964595615.1). Lineage (GTDB taxonomy): Bacteria > Bacteroidota > Bacteroidia > Chitinophagales > Saprospiraceae > JAHDCG01. Next base: position 4,899 of record CAZQTE010000017.1, on the reverse strand, counting down.
GGCATCAAATGGTCATTTGCCACTAAATGACCCCTTTTGACGGGAGAATGCATAATACGTTCTCCGTTTATAAACTCCGCTTTTACCGCAGGTGTAAGCCATTCTCTAAACTTATATCGTTCAGATTTTTCTTGTTCTAAAATCGATTGAATTTGTTCCACAACTTGTGGTGCATCAGGTTCATTTAGTATGTCTTCTATGTAATCTTCAATATTCATTTAACGTGAATTTGTTCAAAGATAACGAATTTTGAGAAGAAAGTCGAATCGTCTTAGAGAGGAAAACTTTGAATTTTACATACACAAGTCATTCACCCGTTCAAAATACCGCCCTACATGCCGCCCGTCCACCACTGCATGATGCACCTGCACCGATAATGGCATCATAATCTTATCGCCTTCCAAAAAATGTTTCCCCCACACAATCCGCGGCACAGAATCACAAGGATGATAAGACATCGCATGTTGCATACTCGTAAAACTCACCCAAGGAATCGAAGACATAAACAAATAATCGTCTCGACTGTGGTCATCTTCCATACTTGGATTTTTACGCATTTTGGCAATAATTGTCTTCGCACGTGCTAAAAAATCAGCCTGTTCTTCAGAAAATTTAACCTCACAAAAACTAAAGACATCCGCCACTTCTGTCGCTACACTAAAAGAAGGATGCACAAGCTTATGTTCCACGACTTCATCCTCTCTAATCCTTTGCCGAAACTCAGGAATATCATTCGCCGCCTTAGATAAAGTCCAAGCCATAGCAGGTGTAAATGACATTTTTCCTTTCTTCACTCTATCGATAAATCCCGTAATTTCAACATTCCCACATAGATTAAAATGCGGATGATTCATAGAGTTGAAAAACTCAAAATGCTTTTTGCGGTGTGGATTTGTGAATTCTATAATTTTCATAGAACGAAGGTAAATAAAAAGGGAATAGTCACAAATAGATGATTGATCCCACTCTGCAAGTCTGTTTGTCCTTTTTTCGTTAAAGTTGGTATAACTTGTCAATGCTGTCCGTCGCTCATTCTCCACTGTTTGGCGTAAAAATTATATCTTTGCTTTTATGGAAAAGGAGACTTTCATAGAACAAAATATGCATAAAATTGAAATGCCGCCTATCATCGAATTGGCTTTGCTGATATTGACAATGTTATTTTGTTTGTTGTTTGCGCAAGCGTTAAATTTTGCTTGGGCAGAAATAGCAGGGATTGATATGACGAAAATCTCTGAGATAAGTACAGAAACGGCAACTGTAGGACAGCGAAATTTTCTACGAACATTAGCATTAACTTCTAATTCTTTCTCCTTCATTTTGCCCGCTTTGATTTTTTCTTATTTCCTATACAGAAAAAATTGGCTGACAAAATTAAAGCTCAATACTTCCTTTTTCCCAGAATGGATAACGCCCATGCTGGTCTTCGTTTTTGCGGGATTTTTCTTCTCTCAGTTTACTTATTGGCTCAATCAGATGATACCGCTACCCGAATGGGCAAATAGCATGGAAGAACAGACAGGTGACCTCATTCAGACGATTTTAATCATGGAAAGCCCTTTGGAGTTTCTGTTTACTTTAACTATCGTCGCGGTCATTCCTGCCTTAGGAGAGGAGTTGATATTTAGAGGGATATTGCAGCGCAGATTAGAAGAACTCATGCAAAAGCCGCATGCTGCAATTTTGATTTCTGCCTTGATTTTTAGCTTTATTCATTTTCAATTTGCGGGCTTTTTACCACGGGTAGTTTTGGGACTTTTATTGGGATATTTGTACTACTGGACGCGTAATCTATGGGTGCCAATTTTAGCGCATTTTGTCATAAATGGTTTTCAAGTCTGCGCAGCATACTTTGCAAAAGAACAGATAGAAACTTTAGAAACAGAAGAATTATCCAACCTTCCAGCCAGTCAAATGTTGATAACGGCGGCCGTTTCACTAATTTTTATTTACTTAGCAGGAAATTGGTTTCACAAACGCCGCATACCCCTCGCAAACTCCTTAAATTCAAACGAAAACTACACAAATAATACAATTGCTTAATCATGAAAGGACTACTACGTCGCGCTTCTACTGCTGTTATTTTTGTCGTCGTCATGTTAGGCGGACTTTATGGTGGCTACTATTCTTTTGTTCTCCTTTTCGCGGCGATAACCGCACTTTGTCTCTGGGAATTTTTAGAAATGACCATTGACCACGGTAAAAAAAGAGATTGGTTGCGTCGATTTTTGGGGACAGTATTTGGATTAATGCCATTCCTCTTAGCTGTTTTGATACACTTAAAAGTCATCCCAATGAATGATACTTTTATCATCATTACAGCTTTATTATTCTTCCCTTTTATCTTTATGGCATTCATTTATGAACTGATAGCACAATCAGATACGCCTTTTTCCAATGTCGCTTTTATCGTATTAGGAATGGTATACATCGGTGCGCCTTTCGCACTCTTAGATTTTATTGCTTTTGAAGGTGATACTTTTTATGCAAATACTATTTTTGGCTTGCTTTTAATGACCTGGATGAATGATTCTGGGGCATATATCGTAGGTTCGAAAATTGGAAAGACAAAACTTATTCCTCGTATTTCTCCTAATAAAACTTGGGAAGGTTCAATAGGTGGAGTAGTCGTGACTTATCTGACTGCCTTAGTCTTGAGTTATTTTTTCCCTGAAAAAAACATCCAAGATTGGTTTGTCTTAGCGACAATTGTAGCCATTTTTGGTTCCGTAGGTGATTTGATAGAAAGTATGTTGAAGCGTAGTGTTGGTGTAAAAGATAGTGGCGATTTACTGCCAGGACACGGTGGTGTTTTGGATAGATTTGATGCTTTTATTTTCTTATTGCCATTTGCGGCGGCTTACCTGCTTTGGGTGCGGGGCTAAATGATGAGGTCTAAGAAAACATCTACACAACAAGATAATATTGTCGATTAACTTTCAGTTATATTGGGACTTTGGGAGAGTTGAATTCGTTGGAAAGACCCCCTAACCCCCATTTGGGGGAACTTTCTTCGTGGCTAAGTCTTGCGGTAATTTTATAGTTTTTATCTTTCAGTCAAAGAAATTTAGGATTACCGCAAGATTGAATTCAACGAGAGTTCCCCCAAATGGGGGTTAGGGGGTATACATCCCGCATTCACTCCCAAAGTCCAACATTCAAAAACAAAAGGACTCAATGCAAAAATACATTCCTCTAATTTTCTCATTACTATTCATTTTTATCTTACAAAGTTGCGAAGAACAAATCTTCACACCTAAGCCACGCGCGTATCCAAAAATTGACTTTCCCGAAAAAGCTTATGTGCCTTTTGATGAAAGTGCCTGTGATTTTAAATTTGAAGTACCGAAGTATATTGATGTCAAACAAGACTCAAACTTCTTTGATGAGAAGCCTTTACACCCCTGTTGGTATGACTTAGATATTCCTCAATTAAATTGCCGTATCTACCTCAGTTATGCCGTCCCCGGAGAAGGAAAGAGTTTTGACGAACTACGGGCAGATGCCTTCGAATTGGCAAATAAGCACAATGTCCGAGCGAGTTACATCGACGAATTTCCAGTAAAGACACCAAATGATGTTGAAGGAATTGTTTTTGATTTTGAAGGACCTTCTGCGACGCCATTTCAGTTTTATTTGACGGATAGTCTTCACTCTCACTTTTTGCGGGGTTCTTTATATTCTAACTCGCGGGTGCGTCCTGACTCGATTGCGCCTGTGTATGATTTTCTGAAGGCGGATGTGATGCATTTGATTAATACTTTTGAGTGGGAGTAGCTGGAATGATAAAATTCAATATAATCATAAAAAGAAAATGCGATGCCTTTAATAATTCTAATTTTAGCATGGACAGCAATTGTTCCATGTCAAATCAATAAAAATATTTCGGGTGAATATGAAGGTGGAATGCCATTCACTATTTGGGCATCATTGGAATTAAAAGAAAATGGGCGATATGAATATTCAGTATCAACACACCAATCAATTTACACCAAGGATAAAGGAACTTGGAAAATTAGAAATGACCAATTAATTCTAAATTCGCTTAGAAAAATACGGAAAAAATATAGAGGAGAGAAGAGAGGGAAATCAAGATTTTTATTCAAAGAGTTTAAATTTAATATCAAAGAGGATGTTCTTGAATTCGACAAGAAGAATAAGTTTACTTTTAATGAAACGTATTTTCATTTGACGAAAAAAATAAAGAACAATAAGTCTTACTTCTCAGGCAAAAACTCCACCCCTAAATAAATTTCCGACAAATCTATTTCAACATCTAAAGACTCAATTTTCAGTTTCTTATCTAAACCTGAACTATATCGAGTAAGCCACAAGTCGGACACTTTTTTAGAAACTTCTACTTTCGCTGTTTTTTGGTTGATTAAAACATACTCTTTTAAAGTCGGAATTTTACGATAATAAGCAAACTTATCGCCACGGTCGTAAGCTTCTGTACTATCTGAGATTACCTCTACAATAATGACAGGATTAGTCATGTAATGTTCTATTTCATTTTGATTAAATGGTTTACAAATGACCATTGCATCAGGATAGAATGTCTTATTTAGAGAAGGAATGAACAGCTTCGTTTCACTACTAAATGCGTCGCAGTCTCCACCTTTCTTGATTAACGCATTATCAATTTCTCTGCATACATTTTTACAAATTCGAGAATGACGGTTAGTGCCACCTGCCATTGCAAAAATTTCACCGTCATGAAACTCATACTTTATACCTTCATTGCGCTCTATTTCAAGGTATTCTTCAAATGATATTTTCTTCTTCTTCAATGCATCCATATCGCAAGATACACACATTCATTTTGAATTACAAACCTCAAAATAAAAGTTATAGCAAAATCTGTATTTAATGGATTACTAATTTACGCCGCCGCAAATC
>CAZQTE010000016.1:15777-28023 GCA_964595615.1 uncultured Saprospiraceae bacterium | reverse complement strand
TATAAACACACAATTCAAGAGATAATTTTAATGACTTTCGAGTATAAGCGTAACTCGAAAGATTAGGATGTTTGTGCCTAATCTTAAAATAGTATTCAATTAATTTAATTCTAATTCCAAATTATGATCCGTAGATTTACTTCTCGGTCGGGAAACCAAACTAAGCGATTTGTTTCCCCCCCAGTTAACCTTAAAACAATAAATTTTTCTTCTTTTCTAATGAAAGGAAGTATAAGCTTATTCCTTCTTTTTTTATCTCTATTCTTCACTCAAAATCCACTAAAAGCACAATGTGACATTGGGTACACTGGTAGCCAATCCATCACTCTTTCTTTAGACGAAACGGGGATTGCAACTATCAATCCCGTATTGTTTGAAACTTACGTTAGTTCTTCTAGTGCTGCTTGTCATCCAAATGGCGGAGGTATGATTAACCTATACATGGATGCTGCAAAAACGATGGTTTTTCCTACTACTAACTATAACTGTACGAATATTAGTACCGATGTTGATTTATTTGTTGCCTTAATGAATAGTAGTGGGAATGAGTCCGCAGCAATTCCTTTTGAAATTACTATTGTTGATGCTTTTGCACCAGATTTAGTTTGTGCATTTAATGCGACACAAGATTTACCCACAAATGCTTGTACTGCAATGGTGAATAATCTAGAACCAGTAACGGCTATGGATAATTGTAATGGTATGGTCTTGACTTATGACATTACAGGTGCAACGGTAGATACAGGTAATGATGATGCTAGTGGCTCTAGTTTTAACCCTGGGGTTTCAACTGTAACATATACTGCTACGGATGCATCAGGAAATGTAAATACTTGTTCTTCAACCGTTACAGTATCTTTTCCTCAGCCTTACACAATCACGGGATGTCCTTCAGATATGACTGTTGATGTAGGCGCGGGTGGATGTACTGCAACTGTAAATTATACAAGCCCAAGTGCAGTTAATAGTTGTCCAGTGACTTTTACTGCGGCGGGAACTAATCCTGCTTCTGGTGCTGCATTATCACCTGGAGTATATCCTGTTGCATTTGATTTTGATAATGGTACAGATAACGTTGCTTGTAACTTTACGATTACAGTGGAAGACAATGAAGACCCAGTAATTTCTATTTCTAATCAATCGATTACGACTAGTGGTTGTCAAGCTAACTATTCTTTTGATGCAACGAGTTCAATATCTGATAACTGTACCGCTGTTGGTGATTTAGCTATTGGTTGGAATCTAGTAGGCGCAGGTACAGCAGAGTCTGGCATGGGAGCAGTTATTCCAACTCAAGCTTTAGATGTTGGTGATTATGATATTACTTACTCTGTTAAAGATGCCGCTAATAATACGACTATTCTCACTTACACACTTTCTGTATTGGAGAATATTCCTCCTGTAGCGATGACTATGGATATTACAGTAGCTTTAGATTTGAATGGTGATGTAACAGTAAATGCTGGAGATTTAAATGACGGAAGTACGGATAACTGTTCAGCATTGACTTTTGAAGTCATGGACGGTGGTCTTTGGGTGAGTTCAGTTGACTATGATTGTTCAGATATTGGAGCTAATGCTATCGATTTTCGTGCTTTGGATGCCAATGGAAATATTTCTATAACAGCAACAGCGACTATCAATGTAGAAGATAATTATGTGCCAGTGGCTATGTGTCAAGACATTACAGTAACTATCCCAGGAGGAACATCTGTCACTGTGAATGCAATGGATATTGACAATGGCAGTGCAGATAATTGTGCAAATATTACGACCTACGAAATTACAGTTGACGAAGATAATGACGGAACTTATGAAGTCGGATATGCTGCGTCTTACATGGCTGATTGTACAAATCCAGGTACGGGTTTTGTAAATGCGAAATTACGTGTTACTGATGATTCTGCAATGCCTGCCTCTTCTGAATGTTTAGCAAAAATTACAATTTTAGATGATACCGCGCCCGTAGCTGTAGCTACAGGTGTTATCGCCCCATTAGATGCTAATGGCGAAGTGACAGTCTATGCAGCAGACTTTGATGATGGAAGTATGGAGGATTGTGGAACGATGACTTTCACTTTTGCAGAAAGTGCAACTGGGATATTTACAGAATCAAAAGATTATACTTGTACAACAGCAGGTACTTATTCAAACATCTATTTGAAAGCAACCAATTCTGCTGGTTTATCTGACGTAACAGGACCTGTTAGTTTAATGATTAATGACAATATTGCACCAATGGCAAATTGTTTTGATAGTCTAACTGTTAACTATGATGCTGCGGGAGTTATTTCTATACCCGCAATAGATTTGGATAGTTTGAGTACTGATAATTGTAGTATAGTTAGTCGACTTGTTTCTGCGACAGGAGCTCCAAGTTCTTTTGAAGCAACTTACACTTGGAATTGTAGTGATATGCCAGTCATTTCTGATTTAATATTACAAGTAAAGGATGGAGTAGATTCTTCAACCTGTTCTGTGGGTATTAGGCTTATTGATGAAGTACCTCCAACAGCAGTCTGTAATAGTAGTTTGAGTGTTTCTTTAATCTCTAATCAGGTCGTTATTTTTGCTTCACAAGTAGATGGCGGAAGTATTGATGCCTGTAATTCCGCAGCACCTTTGATAGCTATTACGCGAGTTGACAACGGAAATGTTAATGGTTATGGTAATAGCATCACCTTTGATTGTGATGATGTATCGGATACACAAATGGTCAGACTAAGAGCAACAGATGAAGCTGGCTTAACTTCTACCTGTAACTCATTTATCGATGTACAAGAAACACAACCACCAGTCTTTGGAGCTAGTTTCCCGACTTCTCCACAAACAGTAGAATGTAGTGATTACTCAAACAATGTTTCCTTATCTTTTGATGCGGCAGCAATGGCTTCTGCAACGGATAACTGTGGAATGGTAACAGTAACATTTGATGATAGTGGAAGTTTGACAGCAAATGCTTGTTCTGCTTCAACAATTACACGTACGTACACGGCAGTAGATGAAAGTAATAATTCATCTACAATGACCTTAACAATCAACATAACTGATACAACAAAGCCTACATTTACTAGTCCAGCAGATGTGATGTTAGAATGTGATGCATCGGCAGGTTTACCATATTCAGAAGCAAATGCAGGTGAACCAACAGACGAAAGTGATAATTGTGATACAGAAGTAGTAGACGGTGGAGTGCGCGAAGCCAGCTCTGATACTTACCACGGTTTCTTTGATTTCAAAGACCACACGGGAGATGTAACAACGGCTTATAACTTTGCTCCGTCTCAATGGACGAGTTCAGATGTAAGTTTAACCAATGTAGCAGGCGCACCAGATTTAATCAAATTGACAAGTCCAAATAGTGGCTCAGCAGGGCAACTTGATTTCTCAATTGCTATACCAGCATCAGGTTGGATAATTTTTGATTACTCTACTTCTACAACGGACGCAGCAGCAGATGATCCATTTGGTTACTCTATCAATGGAACATTCACAGCCTTAGACGCGGCATCAAGTGCGACACGTGCGATAGTAGCAGTAATAGCAGGAGAAACTTTTGCATTCTCTGCGCAGTCTGTTGACGGAGCAGGTGGAAGTGCTGTAACAACAGTTCGTGGATTTACTTTTGTCGATATGGCGATTACGACACCGCAGCCAGTTGTTTGTACAAATAATTTTGATGTAGCACGTTTTTGGAGTTTAGCTGATTGTGCAGGAAATGCTGCAGCTGACCAATTCCAACGCATTAGCATCCGAGACACAACCGCACCAGCCTTTGTATTGGGTAACAACTTTACAGTAAGTTCGCCAGCGGCATCCTGTACGCCAATGGTTGATTTAGATATGGCAGTAGCAGGACGTCTAGTTGAAGCTTGTAATTTAGTTTCAGTAACAAATGACGCCGCTACTTTATACGGAAATGGAAATGGAACAGACGATGCAAGTGGTTTCTATGCTCCCGGTTCTTATACCGTGACATTTACTGCAGCAGATGCCTGTAATCCAGCGACGACTTTTGAACTCAATTTTACAGTCGAAGACGATACAAATCCAACTGTAGTTTGTCATGATTTAGTGAATATAACTATTCCTGTAACAGGAACAGCAACACTCTCTCCAAGTTCTGTAATAGCATCAGCAACAGATAACTGTGCATTGGACAATAGCTCATTTTCTGTTACGCCAAATACATTTACAAATGCGGACTTTGGTTTAAATCCAGTCGTCGTCAGTGTAACAGATGTCAATGGAAATACAACAACATGTAACTCTGTAGCAGATGTAGCTGGCAGTGTAGAATATGACCCCGCAGAGGTTTCAGGTGCGGCAGGCAGTACGATTAATTTGCCAGTAATAACACGTCATTTTACAGATGTTAACTCTTTCTCAATGTCTGTTAATCTTGTTGATCCAATGGTTGCTACAATAGTTGAAGTAACAGATTTCCATCCTTCATTGACGGGTACAGGTAACTTTAATATCGTGAACTCAGGAAAAGTAGATGTTTCTTATTTCGATGCAAATACAACTTTACCTGACTTAGATGATGTGGTTTTATTTAATGTAAGAATTCAATTCAATCCACTAGCATTACCGGGTGATATTACCGATGTTACTTTATCTGATATTTTGAGTTTCCGCGATGATGCAGCTGGCACGCCTCAATCTATCCCTACTTTAGGATTAGATGGTTCTGCTGAAGTTGCAGCTGCCAGTGCTTTGCGCACTATCTCTGGTAATATTAGAACAATCACCTCTCCAGTAGAAAATGTGGATAGTGTAACCGTAAACTTAACAGGAACGACAGTCAATTCAATGTTGACGACAACAGATGGTAACTACAGTTTTGATGTACCAAGTGGTGCAGACCAAACAGTAACACCCTACAAAAACATCAACTGGCGTAATGGAGGAAATGTCAATATCTTAGACGTTTTAGCCCTACACCGTTTGTCTTTAGGGATAGATTCTTATACTTCTACTGCGCAAGAAGTCGCGGCAGACTCTGACGGCATGAATGGCGTGAATATCTTAGATGTTCTTTTAGCTCACCGTATTAGCTTGGGTATTATTGAGGAAATTCCAACCAATACTTCTTGGCGTTTTGTTGACTCTGATTTAGGTGTTCCTGCTGCCCCGTTGACAAATGGTTTCGCAGAAGGACGCACTTATAATAATGTAACAACAGACCTAACGGATGCAGACTTCCTAGCTATTAAAATTTGTAATATCGTAGGGGCATCATCAGGTGCAGGCTTTATGTCAAATGATGCAGATGAACGTGATGAGCCATTATATTTCAATGTAAATAATTTTGAATTAATTGCAGGACAAGATTATGCAGTAGAGTTAAAAGCTAAAGACTTTAACCACATTTCTGCTTATCAATATAACTTGTTATTGAATACTGAATACGCACAGTTAAATAGTGTTACACCAGGTGTTATTTCAAATATGACATCGGATAATTTTAACACTTTAAATAGTGCAGCAGGTATCATTGGTACGGATTGGTACGAGTTGCATCCTATGGACGTAGCAGACGAAACAGTCTTATTTACTTTGAATTTTACAGCGATACAAGGCGGAGTACAGTTGAGTGAAATATTATCAATTGATAAGGAAAATGAATTGGCATTCCATGCTAATGGAAACAATGAATTAGGAGATGTAGAATTAGAATTTAATACCACAACTGCTGTAAATCCAGGAGCAGAAAACGATTTTGCTTTACTACAAAACAAGCCAAATCCATTCTCTTCTGAAACAATTATCTCTTTTGTCTTACCAGAGAATGCCGAAACTACTTTGACGATTATTGATGTAGCAGGTAAAGCTGTTTTCCAAACGAAAACACAAGCTCAAAAAGGCTACAACGAGTTAAAAATCAATGCTAATGATTTACCCTCCACAGGCGTTTTCCACTATCGCTTAGACAGTGAAGTCGGAACTGCTGTACGTAAAATGGTAATCTTACGCTAATTATATTGGTAGGTAATGCCTGATTTTTTCGGGTATTACCTGCCCTTTTTTCTGTATTCCGAATTCTCGTTTCGAGATACACTCCAATAACCAAAAAAGCGAAGCGCGGAGAATAGAAATCACGAGTAAGATTTCCTCGCATTCAAAAGAATTTAAGTAGGCTAGCAGCATTCAAAATGCTTTAGTCAACTACTATAGAGATATTATGAAAAAGATATTTAATGCTTTATTGCTCTTTGTCTGTTTTAGTTGTTTGCCTGCTTTTGGGCAAGTCACCTTTACTGCCCTTGATGCAGATGTCTGTGATGTGAACGGCACAGCAACAGTAGATTTTACTATAAATACAACCGAAACCCTAGGTGCTTTTCAATTTGCAGTCATTTGGGATACTAACATCCTAGAAAATGCAGTCTTGGAAGATGTTGCCCTTGGCAGCAGTTATAATGAGGATGAAATTGATAACGGAGAAATACGTGTCGGCTGGTTTAATGCTGGAGCTAACGGTGATTTTGACCCAAATGAAGTTATATTTAGAATAACGTTTGACCATGTGAGTGGTAGTGCAAACTCTTCTTTAGTCGATATTACAGCTTTAGCTAGTTATCCAATTCTTGTCGCGGACGACAATTTTGGACCATTTGCAGATAGTGATATTATCATCAATGATGGAACGGTCACTTATGGCGACGCAATTAGCCCTGTAATTAATAATTGCCCTACTAACATAACGCAAACGATTCCATTTGGGCAGGTGACAGATGTAGTAAATTGGGCAGATGTAATGCCTACGGATAATTGCACAACACCTACTTTAAATGAAAGCCACAGTAGTGGCGATGCTTTCCCGATAGGAACGACGGATGTCTCTATCACCGCAGCAGATATGGCAGGAAATGTATCCATAGCCTGTGAATTTACCGTTACAATCAGCGAAGAAATTGATGATACTCCTTTCACAATCAATATTTCAGAAGAAGAAACAGGATGTCAAGACTTGACAGTTAGCTTTGATTTTACAACAGTTAACTTTACCAATATGACATCAATGGCTTATGGTGTTACTTGGGATGCAAATCTTTTAGAGTTTATTGATGCAACTGATGTATTTTCAGGAGTTAACAATTTCAATGATAATAATGCAGCCGCAGGTGAATTACGTGTCGGCTGGTTTGATGGTAATAGTTTTAGCCTTGATGACAATGACTTATTGTACACTTTGAATTTCAATTTCTTAGGAAACGTTGGAGATGTCGCTACTTTAGAAATTATTTCTCTTCCTACTTACCCGATTATTATTTCGGATGAAAATGGACAATTAAATCCAAGTCAATACGAATTAAATTCAAATACAGTAACGCATATTAATAATGCAGCGCCTGTCATTAATGATTGTCCAACAGCCATGACAGTAGATAATGATATGGGAGAATGTAGTGCAGTTGTAACTTTTACTCTGCCAACGATTACAGAAGATTGTGATACGAATATAGAATTAACACAAACTTCAATTTTAGGCAATGGCGATACTTTCCCAATCGGAGAAAGCACAGTCAGCTACGAAGCAACAGATAATATTGGACAAACAGCAAATTGTACATTTACGATTACGGTAAATGATATGGAAGATCCAATTTTTAGTAATTGTCCAACAAACATGGAAGTTAGCGCAGCTGCTGGAACTTGTGAGGCGGTCGCAAATTGGACAATACCAACAGCATTAGATAATTGTGAGTCTGAAGGTGCTACAACTCTTGTTGCTTCGCATACTTCAGGTAGTACATTTACTGTCGGTCAAAATATTATTGTTACTTATACCGCAACCGATGTTGCAGGAAATGATGCAACATGTTTTTTTACAATTGACATTATTGATGACGAAAGTCCAATCATCTCAGGATGCTTGGAAAATATCAGCCAATCAGCAGACGCAGACGTGTGCAGCACAATCGTTACTTGGCAAGCGCCAACAGCGACAGATAATTGTGGCAATGTTGATTTGACAACAACACACAATCCTGATTCTGTTTTCCCTCTAGGAACAACAAATGTCACCTACACCGCAACAGATGATACAGGAAATGAATCTTTATGCAATTTCAGTGTAACGATAACCGACGATACCGCGCCAGTAATTTCTTGTCCAGATAACATCACAATGATGGCAGAAAACGGCTGTACAGCAGTCGTCACATGGCAAGAACCAACGCCAGTCGATAATTGTACAATTGCGGCATTTACACCTTCTCATAACTCTGGAGATGAATTCTCTACTGGAGTGACGACGGTAAACTACATGACTTTGGATGCCAACGGAAACGAGGCTTCTTGTTCATTCACGATTACAATTGAAGGACAAAATAATATTACAATGGGTGCCTGTCCTCCTAATCAGACGGTTACTGTGGCAAGTGAAGAATGTACCGCTTCAGTAACATGGACACCACCCATTGCTACTAATACATGCAACGGCGAGCCAACACTATCATCAAATTATAATCCTCTAGATGACTTTTCTGTTGGTTCGACCGTTGTAACTTATGAAGCTGTTAACGACAATGGAAACACAGCAATGTGTTCCTTTACAGTGACCGTTACAGTGACAGAAACTGGAGATGGAATGACAACTTTTTCAGGTTGCCCAATGGATATTTTAGCAGCATCCGATGATGATACTTGTGGTACAAGTGTAAGTTGGACAGAGCCAACAGTTACCAATTCTTGTGAAGGCGGAACCATTACTGTCAATGGTTCGCACAATCCGGGAGATTTTTTCGCAGTTGGTACAACTACTGTAACTTACACCACGACTGATGGAGACGGAAATCCACTTTCTTGTTCATTTGATGTAATTGTAAGTGATGCTGTTGCACCTGTACTAAGTTGCCCAGAAAATATAAATATGATTTTGCCTACTGGACAAATGGAGGCTATTGTAACATGGGAAACAGCAACGGTCATAGATAACTGTACAATGGATTTAATTCCTTCATCAGATTTCACTTCTGGTAATACTTATGTGCTAGGAATGTACACTGTGACTTATAGTGCAATAGATGAAGCTGAAAATATAGGAACTTGTACTTTTGAGATAAACATTCAAGAGGAAGGCAACACAGGAGGAAACGCCTGTAATGATGATACAGAAGCTCCAATGATTACAAATTGTCCTACAGATATGGACTTAACAACAGATCCTGGGACTTGCACTACCACCGTTACTTGGACAGAACCAACAATTACAGATAATTGTGATTTTACATTTGTCGTTTCTCATGAAAATGGAGCGACTTATGACTCTGGCATCTATCCTGTAACCTACAATGCAATCGATGCTGCTGGAAATACCGCAACTTGTGCATTCTCTTTTAAAATTCACGACGATGAAAATCCAGTAATTTTTGGTTTGCCAAATGCAGATATTGTAGTTGCCAATACCCCTGGTCAGTGTGGCGCAATCGTAACTTGGGATGCACCTTCCTATTTTGATAATTGTGAAATAATGTCAATTAATTGTACTCGTAACCCTGGGGAATTTTTTGATATAGGGCAAGTAACTGTAAGTTGTACCGTCTTTGATTTAGCGGGGAATTCAACAACAGAGTCTTTCTCTGTGACCGTAATTGATGATGAAGCACCAGAATTTCAATGTGTGGAAGATATTGTAGTTAATGCAGACGGAACAGTCGTCAGTGATCCTGATAATATTTTGACAGACCTGACGAATACTGCTTGTAATATGGTAGAAATCAATTTTGATTTGCCAGTAGCTACCGATGCTTGTTCTATTGCCTTAACTGAACAAACAGCTGGGGTACAAGAAAGTGGTGATGTCTTCGCTGTAGGTTCTTATTCTTTAGAATACACTGCAACTGATTTAGTAGGAAATTCAACAAGTTGTTCTCTCAATATAACTGTCCAAGAAGAAGTAGAACCCGCTATTGCACCAACTTTCATGGGAGGATTATGTGAAGGCGGAAGTGGGAAATTATGCGTATCGGGCATTGAAAATGCTACCTATGCTTGGTTTGATCCAGTAGGGAATAATGTTAGTAATGCACAATGTGTAGATTTAGATAATGTAGAAATGAGTGATGCGGGGGAGTATATGGTAAATATTATCACAGGAACAGGATGTGTTTATTCTTCCATTTATGAATTTGTTGTTTACGAAACAGCAGCATTAGAAGTTAGCGTTGAACCAGTATTGTGTGCAACAGGGGATGAAAATTTAGAATTCTTTGCAACAGACCTAGCGAATACGAATGTAACAGACTGGTCATGGATGGGTGTAAGTAATTTATCTTCTTCAATTCAAAACTTAGTCGTTGCTAATGTAGATGAAAGTAATTCGGGTATTTATAATCTAACTGCCACGAATACAAATGGATGTGTTTCTCAAATCTCAGTAGAAGCTACAGTTACTACTGCACCAGAAGCGGCACAAATAATAACTTCTAATCAGTTAATCTGTACAGGTGAAAGTACGGTATTGACAGGAACAAATTATGGGACAGACAATGTGACTTACATTTGGACAGCACAACCAGCAGCAGGAGCAGGTCTACCAAGCAATACAAATAGTTTTCAAATCGAAGTAGCGCCAACATCTGGTGCAAACATTACTTACTTTATGTTTGCCACAGTGGATGGCTGTCCTGCGGAGCAAGGTTCAATTACCATTGTCCAAGAAGGACCACCTACAATTGAAATAATCGCTACAGGAAATACAACGTGTGTCGATGGCACAAGCTCACTGGTATTAAGCGAAATGGGAGGGCAAGCAACGGAATGGAATTGGACTGGACCAAATGGTTTTACTGCACAAGGTCAAGAAATAACAATAGACAATTTGACTGCTGAAAATGCAGGTTCTTATACTGTGACTGCTGCTACGAATTTAGGATGTGATAATACAATGAGTTATCAAGTAGAGCTCACAGAACAGCCAACGGGCTTAATCGCAGAATTTTTAGATTCAGAATTATGTGAAGGTGAAAATGCCATGTTGAATATAGCAGGTTTTACAGGTAACGGTGTCACTTACGAATTTACAGGAACCAATGCACCTGCTACAACTGCATTAACAAATGTGAATTTTGGAGCTTATGAAGCAGGAATGTACGATTTTTCAGTAGTTGCAGCAGTTGACGGTTGTGTATCTGAGCCAGTTGACATCGCATTTGAAGTTCAAGCTGCACCAAATTCGGCAATTGTACAAACAGGAGAAGAGGACTGCGTCGAAGCAGGTTCGCAAATTACATTAGCATCTACTATTCCTTTAGCTAATTACGAGTGGGCATTTAATGGTCAAGTTATCAGTACAAACTCTTTTGTTGTATTAGATGATGTGAGCCCAGAAGACTCTGGATTATATCAATTAGAAATTTCAAGCAGCTTTGGTTGTACTTCTACCATATCTGAAATGCTCTCTATTTCTGAGGCAGTTAATCCTGTCGAAATTGATTTCAGTAACACGGGTTGTGTAGGAGAAGTCCTACAATTGCAAGCTGTTGATGAAAATTTTGGATTGTCTTATCGTTGGACTTTAAATGGAGAAGTTTTTTCTACAGAACAAAATCCAACAATTGACTTTTTATCTGAAATTAATGAAGGCGACTATACGGTGTCGGCTACTAATCCACAGACTGGATGTTCTTCGATTTCTGCTGTAGAAAGTCTAACATTATTATCCGCTCCAGCAGCCGAACAAGATTTTGGTCTCATCTTTCTTCCTACTGCAAATATTGAGTTGACATTAACTGATAATGATAATATTCCTGAAGGAACGGATTACACAATTTCAATTTTTCAGCAACCAGAGTTTGGGCGCATCGAAATTCTTGATGCAACGAAAGGAAAGGTTAACTACATCCGAGAAACAGAAACGGCGCGTACAGACCGTTTTTTCTATGAGGTGTGCTATGATGATTGTGATGAAGCCTGTGCACGAGCTATGGTGACCATCAATATCAAATACAGTACTGACGAATGCGTAATGACAAACCTGATTAGTCCAAATGGTGATGGTACGAATGATGAGTTTATGATTTACTGTCTAGAGGACGGAGATTTTAAGGATAATGTATTAACAATTTACAATCAATGGGGAGATAAAGTCTACTCCGCAGCACCTTACGAAAATGATTGGACTGGAACATTTGAAGGCGAAGATTTACCAGACGGTACTTACTTCTATACTTTCCGTCGCGATGCCCAATCTGAAGTGAAAAAAGGTCATTTGACGATATTTAGATAGAGACTTAG
>CAZQTE010000016.1:0-15677 GCA_964595615.1 uncultured Saprospiraceae bacterium | reverse complement strand
AATTTAACTAAGATGAAATATATATTAACCCTCTTGATTTGCGTTTGTGCCAGCTTGTTTTTACAGGGACAGCAAGACCCACATAATACCTTTTTTATGTACAACCAAAGTGTTTACAATCCTGGTTCTGTTGGAAGTAAAGGCTACGCGTCGATAAACGCAATTTATCGCCACCAATGGTTAGGATTTGAAGGGGCACCCATTTCGCAAAACTTGGCTTTTGATGCACCACTTGTTGGTGATCGTGTTGGCATAGGTATCAATCTGCGTCATTACACCATTGGAATCAATACCGCTTGGCGTGCAGCTATGGCTTATTCTTACAAAATGCAATTAACGCCAGATGCTGCTTTACGTTTTGGTATACAAGGTTCTGTACATTATACAGGTATGAATTTTAATGGGGCAGATGTTATCGTCGATAAAGACAATGATAATTCTTTTATAAATGGCTTTATTCAAAAATATACAGGAAATGTAGGTGCAGGCTTGTATTTTAACTACAGAAATACATTATGGGCAGGTATCTCGACGCCCGCATTTTACCCTGTAACTTTAGGAGCAAACAATGATGTAGCCGTGACAGCTGTGGAATCTCCTCATTATTATGCGTCTTTTGGAGGACTATTAGAAGCTTCTGAAAAGATACAAATAAAACCTTCCTTTTTAGTAAAATATACACCAAATGCTCCCGTTGATGTAGATATAAATCTTAGTTTGAGTTTAAACAGAGCATTAATGATTGGTGCGGCTTATCGTTTAGGTGGAGATAACTCTGGTGATAGTGTCGATTTTCTCGCAGGCTATCAGTTGTTGCATAATTTAATGCTGGGCGTTGCCTATGATGTTACTCTTTCAGGATTGAGAGATCATAATAATGGCAGTTTAGAAGTCTTGTTACGTTACGATGTGAAAAGTGAGAAGGCAGACTTAGAAAACCCGCGCTTCTTTTAATACCGTGTAACAAACTTTTGTTACAGTGTATTTAACGACCATTAAGTCTAAGTAAAGATAAGAAATGAAACATTTAAACACAATAATTTGCTCTCTCTTTGTTTTGTGGAATGTACTTCCCACAACGGCACAAATACCTCTGTCTGACAGTCGAGTAGTCGTGCGAAATGAGGAAAAAGTAAATACTGAGCATTTGGAATATAGCCCTGCATTCTATCGAGAAGGCATTGTCTTTATTACAACTAAACATGAAAGCTTAAAAGCTACAGCAGAGGACACACGACTGGGAAAAAATGTTATGTCATTGTATGAAGCAAAGCGCGATGAGGAGGGATTTTTACAAAAGCCACAGCTATTCTCTTCAGAATTACTAGAGCGAGTACATGAAGGTCCTTTGACATTTAACCGAACAGCAGAGACGCTTTATTTTACGCGAAATGTATTAGATAAGAAGGATAAAGCAAAGGATGGTTTACGTAAATTGATGGTCTATGAATCTAAGAAAGAAGGAAACAAATGGAGCGAACCCCTTCTGTTGCCTTTTAATAATCAGGAATGCAATACACTACATCCAGTTATTGGAGAAACAGACAGTATTTTGATTTTCGCTTCTGACCGTCCAGGTGGTTTTGGAGGAATGGATTTGTATCGAGTTGTTAAACAGTTTGATGATTGGGGTAATCCAGAAAATTTAGGCGAAACAGTGAATACGGCTGGTAATGAAGTCTTCCCATTTTTTCATCCTGATGGTACGCTTTATTTCGCATCTGATAATCATGGGAGTCTTGGTGGTTTAGATATATTCATGGCGAGAAAAGAGGGAGAAAACTGGATGAGTCCAATCAATTTAGAAGCGCCTTTTAACACTGAAATGGATGATTTCGGTTTTATCATAGATCAAGACAATCGCAACGGTTACTTTTCCTCTAATCGACTAAATGGAAAAGGTGGAGATGATATTTATTCCTTCGAATATTATGGCGACCCAAATCAAGGAGAAAAAGAGAAAAAGGAAAATCTAGTTCAAAAGGAATTACAATTAAAAGATGTTGATGGTAATCCAATTGAAGGAGCGACTATTTCTTGGATAAATTTAGACAATGTTTTTCTTGGAAAAACGGAAGACGGTAATGGAGCTATTAGCTTAGTTCCTAATGGAAAACCAGGCGAGTTTACCTTGCAAATCGGTGATGACGATGGATTTGATGGACAAATGACGACAGGCATAACAGGTTCAACAGGTGTCACTATAGATGAAAACGGAAACTATATTCTAAAAATAGAAAAAGACGGATTTATTCCTAAACAAATTATAGTAAAGCCTGGAACGGATTGGAGTACTTTAGATTTTACTATGCAAAGGAGTACAGATTGCGTAGCTCTAAGAGGCTATGTGCGTGTACAAGGAAAGGCAGAAGGACAGGGTAATACTGAAATTGTTTTTGTGAATACCATTAGCTCTGAAGAAATACGCATTTACACCAACCCTGATGGAAGTTATGTTTATTGTTTGCCATGCAATCAGACTTTTACAATGTATGCGGTAAAGAATGGTATTTATGCCCCAACACAGATTATTAGTTTTAGACCAGAGGATTGTGGAGAAGGAAAAGAATATGTACAAGATTTTACTTTTCCTATTGAACCTGGAACATCATTAGCAGAAGGAAATATCATTGAATTACCAAATATTTACTTCAATTTTAATGATGCAGGAATTCGTCGCGATGCCGAAAAGGATTTAGCGGTAGTCTTACAAATAATGCAAAATTCGCCTGAAATGGCAATCGAATTAGGTTCTCATACTGATGCAAGAGGTTCTTCAGCATACAATCAAGAATTATCGCAAAGACGCTCTAATAGTGTCCGTAGATGGTTGGTAAAACGAGGAGTAGGAGAGGAGCGTACAGCTGCGGTCGGTTATGGTGAAACGAAAATTCGAAATGGTTGTACAGATAATGTTTCTTGTTCAGAAGAAGAACATCAAGAAAATCGTCGAACAGAATTCAAAGTCATAGCTTTAAATAATCCTCTTTTGGGACAGAGCTTGTCAAATGAGCCTAGTTCTTCGCAAAAAAATACGCCAGTTAACATTAGCCCTTCTGATAATGCAGCAAATGCATATCGAGCTATTTCTATCAAACAAGAAGGTAGTCTTACAGGTTATACTGTAATAGCAGGAACATTTGGGAACAGAGAAAATGCGCAGAAAAGATGGCGTCAATTACAAGATATAAATTGTGAAACGGCAACCATTATTCAACGAGGAGATGGAATGTTTATCGTAGAAGCAAAGCAATTTTCTGATAGAGGAGAAGCAGAGAATTTTGGACAAGATTTGGAAAGAAGAGAAGGAATCGGAACCTATGTGAAGACTAATGAATAGGAAAGAATGAAAATTAAAAATGGACATTTACTTAACCATTTTTAATTTTCATTTCAATTTCAACTTTCATTAAACTAAGCCTTGTTGTACAGCAAAACGCACTAATTCTGTACTAGAATTAAAGTCCAACTTACGTAAGATGTTCTTACGGTGTGTTTCAACGGTATGCTTACTAATGAAAAGCGTTTGTCCAATAAGATTACTGGTTAAACCTTTTGAAATTAGCTCTAGAATTTCTTGTTCTCTTTTAGATAGACCAAGACGTTTTCTAAAATCATCACGGAAAGAAGGTTTAGCACTTTCGCCAGGAGCAGCAAAACTTACAGAAGTATGCACATAACGCTCTCCTTTGAAGACTGTTAAGACTGCTTCATACAAATCCTCTTTAGTGGAAGCTTTTGGCAAAAAACCAAGAACTCCTTCGCGCAGAAGTTGGCGAATTAAATCAGGATTTGAATATTGAGTATAAGCGATGATTTTAACCCAAGGAAACTGTTCTTTTAACATTTGTAAGTTAAGAGAAAAGTCATCACCAGGCATATTTAAATCAAGGAGAAGTATATGTGGCTTCGCCTGAGGTAATGCATCAAAAAGTTCAGCAGAAGAAGCTGCCGTACCAACGAGTTGCATTTCAGAATTTTGTTGGATGATACTACTAACACCGAAAGTTACTATCGGGTGGTCGTCTGCTATAAAAACTTTCATAACTGTTTGTTTCATGGGAGGATTATAAACTGAAAAATTGGTTCTTTAAAAATCGCATAAAAAGAATTCATATACTTTAAAATTATTTTTTACACAACCTTACAGATATCTTGTACGCTGACAAAATACCTTATGTTCTTATTTTAATGTTTGAGGTCTGGCTTTGAAATAAAAAATGTAAAAATGTTCTCGGTTCCCGTAGAAAAGTGTTTTACAGCCTGTCTTTACCAAAAGTAAACACAGCATAGTGCCGAAAATTGAAGGGGGGAAAGTCATCTAAAAATCAAAATTATTGACTTTCATTTTTCAGGAGGATGTCTGTATAAAGACCTGATAATAGGCTTATTTTAGTTTATATATTATTTTAATATTGTTCTAAAATAACCATTTTTGGTTCGCAATATTCCGTGAGGATGTACCAAAATTCAGGTATTAATAAAACGAAAGTAGGGGTTTTATACAAGTTTCCCAAATAAATCAAGACGAAAATTTTATGAAAAGACTAATCTGTAAGCGTTAATGCATGATTTAGAAAAAAGAGAACAACACGCAGTTTGCAAATACACATCTCTATTATTTCATTCAAATGTTAGACGTTAGATTATACAAATGGTAACCCAACTTTATAGTTTAAGTCTAATTTTTGGTAATGAGTTAAAATGGTGGATGCTCACGTGGTGACTCAAAGTCACCTTGTGAGTAAAAGGTATGCATCAGTCGTTTTCACCCACTACCTAATTTTTAACTGTTTAATAAATTATGGATCCACAAACACAAGCTAATAATGAACAAATGCTAAATGAAATTGAATTTCTCCGTCGAGAGAATAAAAACTTGACGGCACAATTATCATTTCATCGCCAGATGTTTAGAAATGTCCATAACGCTCTTGAAAATGCTGAAAACTTATCTTCAAGTTTAAAGCAAAATGACTTATTACGTGTGCTATTAGAAGAAAATGAAGAGTTGAAAGTTCGAATGAAATATAACCGTTTGAGTACACGTGAAAAGGAAATCATGGAGCAGATAAAAGAAGGACACACTTCCAAAGAAATCGCAGTTTTACTCAGTATTAGTAAACTCACTGTTGATACACATCGCAAGAATATGATGCATAAATTGGAGATTTCTAATACTGCAGAATTGATACGTTTTGCTTTGATGTGTGGTTGATAAATCACACATCATATTTTT
Organism: uncultured Saprospiraceae bacterium; assembly: GCA_964595615.1. Classification (GTDB taxonomy): domain Bacteria; phylum Bacteroidota; class Bacteroidia; order Chitinophagales; family Saprospiraceae; genus JAHDCG01. Next base: position 10,438 of record CAZQTE010000016.1, on the reverse strand, counting down.
CTTATCATATACATACATTTTTCAATAAAAAGCCTTACCTTTGCGCCCGCTTTCGAGGAATCGATAGCATCCTTAAATTTTTAACAAGGATTTGTTCGGTTTTTCTTCATTATACTCATTTTGAAGAACCGACCCAAGGAAAGGCTTGCTTCTTCATCAGACCAGTCTTTCGACAAATCCATAATAAAGTGTCTGATTATATGAGAAGTTACGAAGTAACGTACATCGTTGACTCCACTCTCGAAAACGACAAAATTAAGTCAACCGCTAAGCAGTATCAAGATATGCTTACTAAAAACGGTGCTACAATTGTCGCAGTAAACGAGATTGGATTGAGACAACTCGCTTATCCTATCAAGCGTCGCAACTCTGGTATTTACTACTGTGTAGAGTTCCAAACGCCAACTCCTGACGTTATCGGTACTACCGAACTAGCAATGCGTCGTGATGATTCTATTTTACGTTTCCTTACTGTAAGCTTAAACAAGTTTGGTGTTAAATACAACGCTGACAAACGTGAAGGTAAAATCGGTGTAGCGCGTAAAATCGTTAAAGAAGAAATTAAAGACGAGAGAGACAACCGTAGAGGTAGAAAGAACCGCAACGACCGCAATAAAAAAGCTGCTCCAGCTAAACCAGCTGCTGCACCAAAAGCGGAACCAGTAGCGGCGGCGGCACCTGCTGCCCCTGTAGCTGAGCCTGTGAAAGTTGCTGCTCCTGCTCCTGCTGCTCCAGTAGCAGAGCCTGCAAAAGCTGCACCAGCTCCAGTTGCTGCTCCAGCACCTGCTGCAAAAGATGATTTGAAAAAAATCGAAGGTATCGGACCAAAAATCGCTGAGATTTTGAATGCTGGTAACATCAATACTTTTGCTGAATTGGCTGCGTCTACACCAGAAGCTATCCGCGCATTGTTGACAGCTGCAGGTGGTCGTTTTGCAGCTCACAACCCACAAACATGGCCAATGCAATCAGGAATGGCTGCTGAAGGTAAGTGGGATGAGTTGAAAAAATGGCAAGATGAGTCTGACGGTGGTAAGCCAATTGCTAAGTCAGAAGAAGAGTAAGTTTTAATGCAAGTTAAAATTGAAATGAAACTTTAAAATCATTTCAACCTCTCATCAATCAATCTTTAATATAACAAAAGTGAATTTTTGCTTTTGTCAAAATATAACATTCTTTAGAAAATCATGTGATAGAGAAAAAATAAAGATAACTACTTGGTTTTTTATTTTTCTATATCACAGATTATATGATTTTTTGAAGAAATAAATAAACAAGATATGGCATCAAGAGACGATATTAAGTTCTTGTCCAATCCGAATATCGGAAAACAACGCGACAAATACTGCCGTTTCCGCAAATACGGGATTAAGTACATTGATTACAAAGACCCGGATTTCTTATTACAATTCATCAACGAACAAGGTAAAATCTTACCTCGTCGTATCACTGGTAACTCTTTGAAGTACCAACGTAAAGTCGCTACAGCTGTAAAACGCTGCCGCCACTTAGCTATGTTGCCTTACGTAGCGGATTTGATGAAGTAGGCTTCAGAAATGAAAATGAAAATTGAAATAAAAATTAAAAGTTTATACTGTTAGTCTTATTTCAATTTTCATATAATTTTTGATTTGAAAAATGCTTTAGTTCTAAAGCACATTATAGAATTTGGGCTTAAATACCAACTTAGGTATATTAAGCTCTAACTCTAATTTAATTTTTAGACTTATTGAGTCTAATGGAAATAATGAAAAAAATATTTCCAATCAAAATCATAAAAAGATGGAAGTCATTCTTTTACAAGATGTAGATAAATTGGGGGACAAGTTCGATGTCGTTTCTGTGAAGAACGGATACGGACGTAACTACCTCATCCCACAAGGTATGGCCTTAATTAATAACGATACCAATGGTCGTCGTTTGGCAGATTACCGTGCTCGTGAAGAGCGTGCGGAGTCTAAGAAACTAGGTGTATATCAAGCAGTTGCAGATCAATTAAAAGGCAAGACCTTGAAAATTGGAGCTAAAGCTGGTACAAGTGGTAAAATCTTTGGTAGCGTAACTAACGTTCAAATCATCGCAGCATTGAAAGAACAATTCGGTGTAGATGTTGAACGTAAGAAAGTTGAATTACCAGACGAAGTGAAAAACTTAGGTACTTACACTTTAAACTTGAAATTACACAAGGAAGTTATTGCTCCTGTTGAATTTGAAGTTGTTGCTGAGTAAAATAGTTGTTGGTTGGAAGTTGGTAGTTGTTGGTCAGATATGACTTAGAAAGACCTTCTTTTACGAATACTATGTAAAAAAGCCGATTGGACATTGTCCAATCGGCTTTTCTGATGGTAGTGAAAATTTTAAATTTACCAAGGTAACAGTCACTTAGATTTACGAAAAGAAGGGCAGTCAATTTACCCGAAAGCTAAGAATAGAATAGTGCCTGTTACCTTTTTTAATTCAAGAAAAGCCACCCAAGTCACACAAGCCTACCAACTAACAACCATCAACTAAAGAGAACTATTTCCCCTTAAAAACAGGCTTTCTTTTCTCTAAAAACGCCGCTACACCTTCAGCATAATCTTCCGTTTTAGAAGCAGCCGTCTGATACTTATCTTCTACCGCCAATTGTTCTTCCAAACTATTAGATAAAGAAACATTCAAAGCGCGCTTTGTCATTCCTAAAGCTGCAGTTGGCATTTTCGATAATTTTTCAGCCAAGGCAAAAGCAACAGTTTCTAATTCTTCATTAGGAACAGCTTTATAAATCATACCGATTTTTTCTGCCTCACTTGCCGATAATTTATCACCAGTCATCATCAAAGCTGTAGCGCGTTGCATACCAATCAATCGTGGTAAATTATAAGTTCCTGACATATCAGGTATCAAACCAATCTTACTAAAAGCTTGAATAAAGCTCACGCTCTCAGCAGCAAAAGTAATATCACAAGCCAAAGCCATATTAGCACCAGCACCTGCCGCAACGCCATTTACACCACAAATAACAGGTTTGTCCATATTGCGAATCAATCGGACAATCGGATTCAAGTGCTCATTCAAAATCTTAGTTAAGTCAGGTGCGTTTTCTCCTACAACTTCGCCTAAATCTTGTCCTGCACAAAAAGCCTTTCCATTAGCTGTTAAATAAACTGCACGAATTTCTGAATTATCTGTACACTCTTTTAGGCGTGCTTGCAATTCCAAAGCCATTTCGCGATTGAAAGAATTATAAACTTTCGGACGATTAAGAGCAATTTTAGCAACATTACCAATAAGAGCGAATTTTACTGTATTTGACATAATATTAGTTGGTGGTTGTTAGTTGGTGGTTGTTAGGAAAACACCTCACTTGTATAAAAAACAAACTTATAAAAATTTACTGGCTTTATCAAAAATGAAAAATTGGGATAAGTCTGAAAAAAGTCGCCTACCAACTGCCAACTACCAACTATCAACTAAAAAAAATTCCTACCTTTGCGCCAATGAGTAAAGGACGCGTCATATTAACTAAGGAACGTTTTCAATTAACGATAGACCGTTTGTGTCGTCAGTTGATTGAGCAGTACGACGATTTTTCAGATACTTGTTTGGTTGGTATCCAAACGGGCGGTGTTTCTCTTGCGACACGTTTGCAGGAGCGACTTTCAGAAATGCTTGGTATTGAGAATATTACTTCTGGAAAATTAGACATTACTTTCTATCGAGATGATTTTCGGACGAGTGAAAAGCCATTAAAAGCATATCCAACGGAGATGAATTTTTTGGTAGAAGATAAGAATGTAATCTTAGTAGATGATGTACTTTATACGGGACGGACGGTGCAAGCTGCATTGACTGCTCTTAATCATTACGGACGCCCTCGTCGTGTGGACTTGGTGAGTATGGTAGACAGAAGGTTTAATCGAGAGTTACCAATAGAGTCTAACTATATAGGATTGATTGTAGATGCTTTGGATGAAGCCTATGTGAGAGTGGAGTGGTCAGAGACCCAAGGACAAGATAGAATTTTGATTTTTGAGAATAAATAAAGAGGAGAGAGGTGTCAGGTGAGAGGAGAGAGGCAAGCATGACTTGTTCTCACCTCTCACCTCTCACCTCTCGCCTCTCACCTTTCAATATGACAACAGAACTCAGCACGAAGCACGTATTAGGGATTAAGTATCTGAATGAAGATGATATAAACCTCATTTTTCGGACAGCTGACCAATTTAAAGAGGTCATTAATCGACCGATTAAGAAAGTACCTTCTTTACGAGATGTTACTGTTGCTAATTTATTTTTTGAAAATTCTACTCGTACTCGTATTTCTTTCGAACTTGCTGAAAAGCGCCTGTCTGCTGATACCGTTAATTTTTCTGCTGCATCTTCTTCCGTTAAAAAGGGGGAAACTCTTTTAGATACGGTCAATAATATTTTGTCCATGAAGGTGGATATGGTTGTCATGCGACATCCTGCACCTGGCGCGCACCATTTTTTAGCACAACACATTGACGCCAATATCATCAATGCGGGCGACGGGACACATGAACACCCGACGCAAGCCTTATTAGATGCTTTTTCGATGCGGGAGCAATTGGGTGACTTAAGAGGAAAAAATATTGCGATATTTGGAGACATCGTGCACTCTCGTGTGGCTTTAAGTAATATCTTTTGTTTACAAAAATTAGGGGCAAATGTTAAAGTTTGTGGACCGCCAACTCTCATTCCCAAGCACATTCAAAAATTAGGAGTAGGTGTTTCTCATAATGTACGCGAGACCCTAGAATGGTGCGACGTCGCCAATGTTTTACGTATTCAGTTAGAACGACAAGACATTAAATTTATCCCTTCTTTACGGGAGTATTCGCGTTATTACGGCATCGATAAAAAACTATTAAATAGTTTGGATAGTGAAGTCATTATCATGCACCCTGGTCCAATAAATCGTGGTGTAGAAATCACTGGTGATGTAGCAGATAGTGATCAATCTATTATCTTACAGCAAGTTGAAAATGGTGTTGCTGTGCGTATGGCTGTTTTATATTTATTAGCTGCTAAACGAAAATAAAACTTTATCTTCAGTGAAAAAACTTGAACAGTATCCTATTTTATAACGTTGTCATTTATGTTATGAAATTTCCAAATCTCGGATATAGACTTCCTGCTGGCTTTATGAGCATTAAAATCGCTGTTGGTTCGGTTTTATTCATTATTGTATTGGGGATTATAGGCTTTATGGCTTTGGAGGATTATACCTTCATTGAGGCTTTTTACATGACGATTATCACGATTTCAACAGTAGGGTTTACTGAAGTTCGTGCATTGCAAACACAAGGTCAATTGTTCGCATCCTTGCTTATTATTCTCAATATTGGCGTTTTTGCTTATGCTTTGGCTGTCTTTTCTTATTTTGTCGTAGAAGGGAAAATTTTTCATAATATATTTACTGCTATGATAAATCAACGGATTTCAGAATTAGAAAATCATGTTATCGTCTGTGGCTATGGTCGTTATGGCAGAGAAGTTTCTGAACATTTTTTCGCACATAATCAAAATTTTGTAGTAGTGGAGTCTGATCCTGACAAAATAGAAATGATGCGACAGAGTGAAGAAAAAATACTCTTCATAGAGGCTGACGCGACTACAGATGAAGCATTAATAGCGGCAGGAATTGAAAAGGCAGGTTGTTTTATTACTGCTTTGCCTGGAGATGCTGATAATGTTTTTACTGTTTTGACCGCGAGACAACTTAATCCAAAACTAAATATTATTAGTCGTTCTGTGGATAGTAAGTCAGTTGCCAAATTAGAATTAGCAGGAGCAAATCATGTTATTACTCCTGAACAAATTGGAGGCTTTTACATGGCGATGTTGGTAAGTAAGCCTGGGGCGATTGAGTTCTTTTCATTTTTGACATCTAAATATGAAGGAGATATAAATTTTGAAGAGATAGCATTCGAAGACTTACCGAAAAGTATGCAGCATAAGGCAATAAAAGATTTACACCTACGTCAAAAATCTGGTGCAAATATAATTGGATATCGTAACGGCGAGGGTAAATATACCGTAAATCCTGCACCAGAAGTAGTCCTGACTCCTGGTGCTAGTTTTATTGTACTAGGAGATGGGAAACAGCTAAAGAAAATGAGGGCGTATTTTGAGATGAAAAATTAGTTTGCATTACTTACATATAATGGTCTAGGTGTCGAATTATTTTTCTTAATAAAAATACTTCTAAATGGCTTTGGAATTGCCGTCTCTTAATCTTACCTTTGTAAACCAATTATAGAGTCACAGACGTCTTACCTTGAGAGAAAGCACACGTATACAACACAATTTACTCCCTTTTCTATCTATTGTTAAACTATTACTGTTAAAATAATGCACTTATGTAGTCATAAGTTGCTCTATTTTGATTACGTATATTTTACTTATAATCCTCGTTTTGTCATTAAAACGGTAACAATACAATGAACATACCTAACACTTTAAAGAAACACCCCCTTATCTTTTTGCTTTCCGTAGGACTGCTTTGTGCGTTTACCGCACAAGGTCAACCTGGTATTGAGTGGGATAGAACCTATGGAGGTACTAATTATGAAGAGTTACAAGCAATGGATTATGCGGGAGACGGATATATCTTTGCAGGACATTCTACCTCTGGTAATGTAGATGTCGAAGGTCCCAACAATGGGCTGACTGATGCTTGGGTATTTAAAACAGACGTAACTGCTGAGACAATTATTTGGCAGAGTAGCTTTGGTTGTGACGGGAGGGAAATAATTTGGGATATTTTACCATTACCGACAGGCGAATTTTTACTTTTAGCGGCATCTACATCTGATATTTGTAATGACAAATCTGAAAACTCACGTGGCGAAGAAGACTATTGGCTTATCAAAATCGATGCTAATGGTAATAAAATATGGGATAGAACCTATGGAGGTGAAGATATAGACATTGCCCGTCGCATTTTGCCAACTGATGATGGTAACTATTTAATCGGCGGACACTCATGGTCGACTGACTCTATAACTTCAGGAGTAGGAGAGCGCACACATCCTAATCGAGGAGAAGCAGATATTTGGATACTTAAAATCACACCAGATGGTGATGTGTTAGAAGATTATGTTTTCAGCGGAGTACCAGTAAATCAATATGAGGGCGACGAAAAATTATTTGACATGACGAAAATGTCAGACGGTACTTTTTTGTTAGGTTGTTGGTCTGAGAGTAACTCGGGCTTTGAGAAAACGACTAATACTTTTGGTAGAAATGATTTTTGGTTGTTACATATAGATGAAAATGGAAATAAAGTCGCAGACGTTCCTACTGGTAAAACAGGTGATTATAGCTTTGGTGGTAACTCTGTTGATGCACTGCAAAAAGTCATCGAAACTCGGGATGGCGGAATTTTATTAGTTGGAGAGTCCTTCTCTGACCCTTATTCTCAAACTCTTGTTGGAAATAAAACGACTCCTCATTATGGTGGTGTTGAGGCAGATGAAGATTATTGGATTGTTAAATTAAATCCAGATTTTACTATAGCATGGCAACGAACATTTGGAGGAGATAAAGTTGATATTCCTCATGTCGTCTGGGAAAATGCTAGTGGTAAACTATGGATAGCAGGCGATTCTACTTCTCCAAATTCAGGGAATAAAGAAAATACTAATATCAACGGAACCAAGGACATCTGGATGTTATTGTTGACACCAGACGGAGAAAAAATATGGGAACAAACCTTTGGTGGAGACGGATATGAGGTCCCCGAAGAAATCCTTTTGGCACATGATGGTGGTTATATAATAGGAGGACAATCTAGTAGTAATCAAAATTTTTGGAAGTCTGAAGACAGTCGCGGACTAAATGACTTTTGGATAATTAAAACCAATTGTCCAATCTATGAGGCGGATATGGATATCGAGACGGATGTTTGTCTTGGTCAACCTTTTGAATTAGCACCAGAATTTGCACTTTGTCCTGATTGTGATTTTCAATGGACAGATGATGGTACTAGCGATACTATTCGTATTGTGTCGCTTACAGAAAATACAGATTACGAACTACTCATTACTGATGACAATGGTTGTGAAGAAACTGCTATTGTTCAAACTATTGTACAGAGTAATCCTGAAATATTAGAATTAGAGTTTGCATCACCGACTTGTACAGATTATACAGATGGATATATTGAAATTCTTGAGGCTTCGGGAGGAATTGAACCTTATGAATATTCTATCAGTGATGATAACTTTAAATTTGGAACGGAGTTTCGCAATCTTGGTGCGAACGAATATCAATTAGTTTTAAAGGACTCTATTGGATGTAATGTAGATTCTACTATTACCTTAATTAATCCATTATTGCCCCTTATCGATATTGGTGAAGACTTAATTATAGAGTTAGGTGATAGTTTGTTAATCCAAGTAGCTGTTTCTCCAGGAGTAGATACATTTATTTGGGAAAATCCTGATTTAGTTACTTGTCCAGATTGCCCATTTACTTATACACGCCCAACAGTTACTACATTATATCAAATAACGGCTTACAATGAACAAGGCTGTGAAGTGAGAGATATTAAGTCTGTAGGTATTAAACGCGAATTTCCTTATTATGCACCGAATGCATTTTCTCCTGATAACAATGGAGAAAATGAATTCTTTACAATTTTTACGAGCGATGCAGTTGCTGCTTTGCGCAACTTTACTATATATAACCGTTGGGGTTCTAAGATATTTCAATCAGATAATTTGGAATTGAATAATCCAGCTGCAGGTTGGGATGGCTTTTATAGAGGACGCAATGCACAGACGGGAGTTTATATTTGGTATGCTGAGATTGAATTTATTGACGGACGTAAAGAAGTGATAAAAGGGGATGTGAGTTTGTTTAGATAAGATGAAATGAAAAATGCGCTCAATCGAACAGATTGAGCGCATTTTTTATGAGTCTTGCCATTCCAGATAACAACAACTTCTCGTCTTGTCTGTCACTTGAAAACGTTCATCACCTCGATATCCGACAATCCAACAAATCTCTCCGCCACTTTCTAATATCCAAACTGAGTCCTTTTCAAAACGCGACATCTTCACATCTGTCATAAAATTAGAAAGTTTACGACTCTTTCCTCTCATGCCCAAAGGCTGAAAACTATCGCCTTGCTTCCAATGGCGTAGCGTCAACGGGAATGTCAACTTATCATAGTCCAAAAATATCTTATTTCGGTCTCGTGGAAAGTCTTCTGGGGCGTCAACTTGCATTTTTGTAAACAGTGTTCCTTGTCGTAATTCTATTGACTGTGTAGCCTCAGATACAGATATTTCCTTATCTGGCTCAGTTCTTTTCTCCCTAATAATTAGCTGCGTACGCCCAGAGAGCATTTCATGTGTCTTTGAGAAAAATAACTTGCCAGACTGATTAAAATTAGAGCGGAAAAGCTGTGCAACCTGCGCCCCATTAAAACCAAACCGCTTTATCATTTCAAACAAAGCCGTATGTCCCGCTGGAAAATTCTTCACTTTCTCCGTTTCAATATAAAACATACCACCACGTTCAGAATAAGCTTCGTCCTTCATTTTCGCCAAAGCATAATCAACTAAAGACTCCGCATCACGTAAGCGATTAATGGTTTGTGCGGCAGAGGAAATAAAGGCAGGATTGATATGCTCAAACTCAGGCACGATGTGATGTCTCACGTAATTACGCAAGTACTTATCTTTTTTATTGGAAGCGTCTTCGCGCCAAGTCAGTCCCATCTCTTCTGCGAAAGCGAGAATTTCATTTTTAGAAGCAAAAGAAAGTGGACGTACTATCTCTCTACTTTTAGGAAGAATACCGTGCATACCACGAATACCACAGCCTCGCGCAAAATTGAAAAAGACCGTTTCGATACTATCATTCAAATGATGCGCAGTAGCTACCCAATCATATTTTTCAGTTTCAAGCAGTTCATTAAACCAATCGTAGCGTAGATTTCGCGCGCAGATTTGGATGGACTCCTTGCGCTCTTTAGCAAGGGTTTCTGTATCGAAATTTTGAATGTGTAAAGGGACATCTAAGAAGTCCGCGACCTTTTTGACAAATTCCACATCGCCATCAGACTCTTCGCCACGCAGTTGATAATTACAATGTGCAATACCAAAATTATACTCTGCTTGCTTCATCAATACACACAAAACAACAGAATCTACACCGCCACTAACGGCTAATAAGACTTTGTCTTCGGGAGTGAAGAGTTCATTTTCTTGGATGAATTTTTTGAATTTTTTTAACATGCTGGCGCGAAATTACAAAAAGCCGAGAACATTGCTGTGCTCCGCTTTTCAAAATAAACTATGGGTTTATTTTGCATGTCCTTCTGGGGCATTTCGAAGGTAGTGAGAAATCTGAAAGGAAGGTTTTTCTTTGCTATTGTGGTCTGGAGACCACCGAGCCAATGCGTTGGCGACTTTTAAAGTCG
>CAZQTE010000015.1:22893-28181 GCA_964595615.1 uncultured Saprospiraceae bacterium | reverse complement strand
GAGTGATTTGAAGTGAAAAATGAGGAAAATTTGACCTGTTCAGATGACGGACTTATTGTTTTGTCGTTACTAAGTAAAAACTTAATCCGAACAGCAGAACTACTTACTAAATGACAAATAACGATGCTTTTCTAATAATCGCCCGATATCATTCACCGCCGTTTCTGTAATCTCTAATCTACCGTCCAAATGCCTTTTTAAAAGTCCTAAACTGATTAAACGCTGTAAAATATTTCGGTATTTTTTATTAAATGCAGGGCCAAATAGCTGTACCAAATCATACTCATTCGTCCTTTTTTTCAATAGAATGGTAGACAAAAGAACAGCAGAGTCTGAACTTAAAAAGTCAGGTAAGTCATAATTTGGATTTCCATGCAATCTTACTTCCTTTTCGCCGACTTTTTCCAATGAGTTTGACCAGATAGAAAGTGCTTCACCAATATTTCCTTCTGAGTTTCTATAAACGGCATCAGTCAATTTAGTGAACATTTGAGAGCTGATTTCTTCTTCCTCTTCATTAATCAACCTCTTGTGTGTCGCTCCATGACGTATCGCAATAGCACGAGAAATATCTTCTCTAGGCATTTTATCCATATTGATTTCTGCCTGAAAAAATCTATCTAAATCATGTGTTTTGTCCAGATGTGCTTTCAAAGCATTGCTCATCGAGACGATAATGAAGATGCGACCAGAGTAATCATCTATAAATTGCTGTAAGGCACGGACATTTTCACTCAAAGTAACATCTGCCGAAGACCACAACTCAAGATTATCTAACCAAATTAGAGATTGTGATTGTAAAGTATACTTTTTGATAAAATCTAAGGCAGAAATGAGTTTGCGTTTCGTACTAAATCGACGTCCTAAAATATCAATCTCACTATCAGGGTGCAAGCGAATGGTATTATTGGAGAAAAATAAATTAGAACTTAAGTCCCCAAACAAAGTCTTACCAGAAAAACGCTGTCCTGTCAAAAGAACAGCACCTCGATAACCCATTTTCCAATGTTCTATCAATTGTTTCATGCGCTTTAATTCCTCTTCTCTTCCTACTCGAAAAGACTCACCAATATAACCTTTTGTCAAGAAAATACCTGAATATTGATTATTTTCAGCAGCAGGAGCACGATGCTCTAGATAACGCACAACTTTTTCAGATACGCTAAGAGCATCTTCACGTTTAACATTTGTACGTAATCGACGAACAGTATTGATTTGCTTTGACCACCATTTTTGGATACGCTCAAAAAACTCATTTTGACTAAAAACAAGATTATTTATCGTCGACTGTAATGGTATCTCTAAGAATTTATCTGGCGCTGAATAGACCAAAGCAGCATCAAATTGTGCTTTCAATCTTTGGTCAATTTCTTCATATAAATCAGCGCAGATTTTCTTTTTGTCTGCAGAAGTTTCTTTAAAGAGTTGTAAAGGACGACACAAGTCCTCCGTAGTTATTTTAGACTCCCCATTTTCTTTTTTCTCATTATCCAAGAGCAATGCACGATTGCGAATATTGAGCAAAGACATCTTTAATCCTGTCCGTATTCCTTCTGTTACTTCCCAAACTTCGTACAATAGTGGCAATATCTCTGAGTCTAGCCATTGACGAGTATCTTTTCGAAAGTTAATATCTTTCAGTTCAATTATGCTGCCGTAGATAGCAACTGGTATCTTGGATTCTGTCGGTAAGTTTTGTGTTTTTTTAGCTAAAATTGCTGTAAAATCACTCGCATGGTCATGCGTCAATATATTTCTTTCAATTATTTCTAAATGCGTAACAATCTTTCCAGGACTATCCTCAGCATGCTCATCAACATAATCGATAATTTCATCCAAAGACATCTCTGATTCAGAGATTTCGGATTGACAATCAATAACCGTTTTGCGAACTAATGCTTCAATCTTATCAAATTCATTTACCACAAAAAGCATCGACTTTTGACGCTCCTGTAAAATAGTCCCTTGCCCCTCTAATTCTTGAATTTGATTTCGATAAATCGGCCAAGGATTTGTTTGTAAGAATAAAGGTTCTAAGATTTTTTCACATTGCTTTTCGCTACTCTGAGCAGCACTATATTCACTTTCCATTAGAGATTTCAATTCCTCTAAAGCATCTAAAAGCATGTCCTCCGAACGATTTCGCAAGTCTTTTACTGACTGCTCATCAGTACGTGCAGTTTGCAACAAAATCTGTGCTTTTTCCTGTTCAAACAGGATATTACGCCATAAAATAAGGAAAGATTTAGCAGTTTCTGCCCATTTAAAAGTCAATAAAAAAGAGACTGCGCTTTCAAGAGAAGTATTTTTTTCATTTTCAAAAATCTCTGCTTGTGTGTGAGCAGAGTCTCCAATTTCTAAGATTTGATGCGCTGACTTTTTGAGTGCTTCATTAAAATGTCGCAAATAGGCTTTACCGTCCTTCTCTGCGCGAAGTTGCTCAATAGTTTGTTCTATAGAAAGGTATAAATTAGTTAGTTTTGTGTCCGTCATGCAGTGAGATTTGGTGCAGAATTCGTCCAAAAGTAATAGGAAAATTGGAAAAAGAGAAATTGCAGCTTAGATATAATTTTTTCTCTTTTGTTTGTACGTACAGTAGAGACAGCTGTTCGAGAAAATAGTCACATTTTTTGAAAGCATTTTAAGAAGAAAAACGAGGAATTAGAGGTAAATTTTAAGCAAAAAAAATATGCCATATCTACGTAGATATGGCATAGTAAAATGAGATATGATTACAAGTTTTGTTTGCAAATAAGTCTACAACATTATTCGAGTATCTTCATACCATTTATTATATTCAATCAATATTTTTTTTAAATTTTTATATCTATAGCCTTCTTGACCTATTTTTGCGGCTAATTCGGGAAAGTCAGCTACAGTTTTACGCATTTGTTTACGAAATCCTATAAGATAAATTCTAAATGGTCTTTCTCCTTCTTTCTCTAGCAGAATTTCTTTAGATACATGGGTCTTTACTTCATAATCAGAACCTGTATTATTTCTAGTGATAACACTATTCATTTGATACATTCTTATTCCTCGTCCACCAATTTCAACTTTTAAAAAGAGCCAGTTTACTCCATTAAATTTACTTTCATACTCCACATTTTCTTCATTTTCACGATAAACAAAACCTTTAATTAAGTAGGGGTGCAAATAATACAAGTCCCCAAAATCATTCATAAAAACAAGTTCGCTATCAGCAACCGTGTATTTTACAGCTACAACTTGACCAGTTATATATTTTTCATCTTTTGTAATCAAATAACCTTTTCCCGCTGCAAAGAGAGAAATTTTTAAGAAAACAAAAATAGTAAGAGCCAACAAAAATCGGAGTGTATAATCTTTCTTCATTGATAAAATGCTTTGATAAAAACTTGTTATACATACAAATATAAAAAATAAAACACCGAAAAGTAAAACAAAACAATTTGATTGTTTTAGCCACGACGGTATTTTCAGAATTAATTACAAACAGGGAACTTTGACAATCGTAAATTGTTGAGGAATCTATCTCATAGATTTGTCAGTAAATGGTATAATCTTACAAATAAGGCGATTACATTTGCGTCTTTATAAGCAAAATCAGAAATGTTCTCCGTCAAAAATAATAGCAATGGAAATCAAACTCAAAAGAATAGACGAAAATTACCTAATGGAAGCGACCAATGAGTCAGGTAACACTGTACGCACCGACGGTTCTCCTGCCATAGGCGGCAGCAACCAAGCGATGCGACCAATGCAACTTTTATTGGCAGGCATTGGCTCTTGTAGCTCGATAGACATCATCAGTTTATTGCGCAAACAACGTCAAGAATTAGACGACATCAAAATTACGGTCAAAGCTGACCGCGAGGAAGGGAAAGTCCCGTCTTTATTCTCAAAAATCTATGTTCACTACGAATTATACGGTGATATAGATGAGAAAAAAGCCAAACGTGCCGTTGACATCAGCATGGAAAAATATTGCTCGGTAGCCCTGATTTTACGCGAAAGCGCAGAAATAGTATGGAGCTACGAAGTGAAAAAGAGTTAAAAAATTGGTAGTGGGTGAAAACGACTGATGCATTGCTTTGAGTCACCACGTGAGTATCCACCGATTTCACCAACTACCAAAAAAATGAGGGCTTATGAGCTTCTCGGTTGTGAGTCACGAGATTAGACATTATACATTCAACATTATAACATTTATGAGATTTGAGACGAAAGCTATACGAGGACAAATTGACCGTACCCAATATCGCGAGCATAGCGTTCCGATGTTTTTGACCAGCAGTTTTACATTTGAGTCGGCAGAGGCGATGTCTGAGACATTTGCAGGTGAGCGCGAAGGTATTATTTACAGTCGTTATTCAAATCCGAATACTTCGGAATTGATTAAGAAAGTCTGTGCTATGGAAGGCGCAGAGGCGGGTTTTGCGACGGCGACGGGTATGGCGGCTTGTTTTGCGAGTATTGCGCCATTTGTGGCGGCGGGCGACCATGTTTTGGCGAGTCGGGCAGTCTTTGGTTCTACGCATCGGATATTGACGCAGATATTGGCTAAATGGGGCGTAACTTATACTTATGTTGACCCACAGGATATTGATAATTGGGAAAAACACATTCAGCCCAATACCAAAATGATTGTTTTGGAGACGCCTTCTAATCCAGGTTTGGCTTTGATTGATTTGGAAAAAGCGGGTAAAATAGCAGAGAAACATGGACTTCTTTTGAATGTCGATAATTGTTTTGCGACGCCTTATTTGCAGCGTCCTTTAGATTATGGTGCGCATTTGGTTTCGCACTCTGGCACGAAATGGATGGACGGTCAAGGACGAATTTTGGGTGGTATTATTGCTGGAAAGGCAGAATTAATTGATGAGGTAATTGCTTTTTGTCGGCATACAGGTCCTGCGATGTCTCCTTTTAATGCGTGGATTTTATCGAAGAGTTTGGAAACTTTAGCGGTACGTATGGATAGGCATTGTGATAATGCATTGAAAATCGCTCAATTCCTTGAAAGTCAAGCTATTGTCAATAGAGTGTTTTATCCGCATTTGCCTTCTCATCCACAGTATGATTTGGCGAAAAAGCAAATGAAAGCGGGTGGCGGTATCGTTACTTTTGAACTCAAAGGTGGCGCGGCAAAGGCGATGCAATTTTTGAATAAGATACAATTGTGTTCTTTGAGTTCTAATCTTGGAGACACGCGCAGTATTGTGACGCATCCGTCTTCAACGACGCATTCTAAGTTATCGGAGGAAGAACGTTTGGCGGTTGGGATTACGCAGGGGATGGTGCGGATT
>CAZQTE010000015.1:17830-22793 GCA_964595615.1 uncultured Saprospiraceae bacterium | reverse complement strand
TGCCCGTTACCTTTTCTTTATTGGTTGCGGAAAGTGGGGGTAAAAAAATAGATTTCGCAGCGGATAATTTTTATTAGTTGCGAAATCTATGTAATTTTACCTACATTTCGCAACTAATAAAGAAAAAATATGCCTGTAAAGTTTATCGGAAGAGAGAAGGAAAAATCTATTTTAAAAGATGCTTTGACGTCTTATGAAGCGGAGATGGTTGCTGTCATTGGTAGGCGACGAGTTGGTAAAACTTTCTTGATAAAACACACCTATGCAGAGCGTCTGGTTTTCTCAGTTACAGGTTTACAGAATGCGCCGATAAAAGAACAATTAGAAAATTTTGCTTACCAAATCAAAGAGGCATCGGGTTCTTCACTGCCTTTAAAAACACCAGAAAATTGGCTACAAGCCTTTATTTTATTGATTGATTATCTAAAAACTTTAGATTTTTCAGAGCGAAAAGTTGTTTTTTTAGATGAACTTTCGTGGATGTCCACGCACCGCTCAGGTTTCTTGCGTGCGCTTGGTTTCTTTTGGAATAGCTGGGCAGTTGACAAAAATATTGTGGTGGTTATCTGTGGTTCGGCGGCATCATGGATGATACAAAAAGTAGTCAATCA
Organism: uncultured Saprospiraceae bacterium; assembly: GCA_964595615.1. Lineage (GTDB taxonomy): Bacteria > Bacteroidota > Bacteroidia > Chitinophagales > Saprospiraceae > JAHDCG01. The sequence continues at coordinate 22,182 of CAZQTE010000015.1, read as the reverse complement.
TCGTGGGGGATTGCACAATCGAATTACCAAACGCATTTTTCTCCAACCATTCAATTTAGCAGAAACGAAGACCTATTTTCAAAGTAAACATTTCAATTTTAATCATTATCAAATTAGTCAGATTTACTTGGCAATGGGCGGCATTCCTCATTACTTGAAAGAAGTGAAAGGAAATAAAAGTGCTGTTCAGAATATCAATGACATATGTTTTTCAGAAAGTGGGCTGCTGCGCGATGAGTTTTCAAGGCTGTATGTTGCACTTTTTGAAAATGCAGATAGACACATTGCCGTCATCCGAGCACTAGCGACCAGTAATCAAGGTTTATCAAAAAAAGCATTGATTGAAAAAAGTAAATTGCCTAATGGCGGTGGGGCAAAAACGGTTTTAGAAGAGTTAGAGCAGTCGGGTTTTATCAAAGTTTTCTATCCTTTTGGGAAGAAGAAAAAAGGAGCATTGTACCGTCTGACGGATGAATATTCTTTGTTTTATCTGCGATTTATTGAAGGCAAAATATATAACGGAGAGGACAGTTGGACGCAACTCAGTCAGACCCAAACCTATAAGACTTGGAGTGGCTATGCCTTTGAGAGTTTGTGTTTAAAACATATTTCTCAAATCAAAAAAGCACTGAGTATCGGCGGCGTTTATTCTATTCCAAGCACTTTCTTAAAACAAGGAAAAGCTCAGGAAAAAGGAACGCAAATCGACCTTTTATTGGACAGAAACGACCAGGTTATCAATATTTTTGAGATAAAATATAACAATAAAGAAGTTAGTATTAGCAAGGAATACGCAAGTAAATTAAGACAAAAACTATGGGTATTTGAAGAAACTACAAAAACAAAAAAACAGCTATTTTTGACGATGATTACGACTTTTGGATTAAAGCATAATCAGCATAGTTTGGGCTTGGTGCAGGAGGTATTGGTTTTGGATGATTTGTTTTTGGAGGTTTAGGGTGTAAATGGTAAGCCTTCTATTTGCGCTTTATACAATTTAGTATCTTTATCAATAATATTAGTCACAATCTTTAGTACAATATCCCCCCCTCAAATACTTTGTCGATTTTCCCATATTTATCTAATACAAACAAGAAGGTAAATTCAGTAGAATATCGAGGTACTTCGTAGTTACTCATTTCTACTCCAGAAATAAGTTTATCGGAAATTGTTATACTACAGATTAGCATATTTTGATGAAAATCTGAAAAAGAAAAAATAATATTCGCACTACCACAAGACGGAATCTTGAGCATTTTTTCAAATTTAATTTGGTCAATACTTCTCACATTTTTCTTGTCTAAAATCTTTTGATTAAAATCAATCTCTCTAAAATTACAAATTTCGTTCCTCGTACCATCATCAAAATAGGCAAGTGAAAATTTCTCTAAATTATGATTGATTAGAAAACAATCATTTCCATCAAAATAATTAACTAAATCCCTGTAAAGTAAGGAACCAGTAATATGTGTAGTCAATTCCTTGGAGTAGTCGAAATTCCCTGAATACAAGTAATGCCGTTTACTATCTTTACACGAGCAAAACACTAATATAATAAAAAAGAGGTAGATAATGTTACTTTTAAAACTCATATAACTTATTCTTGAAGTTAAAGCTAATCAAAAAAATGCCACCCCCGTCCTCAGACAAAAGCAGCATTTCATATCATTTAAAAAAGTATTCTATTCCTTTCCCTCAGGCGCATCCGTCAACTCCATATCAATCCGACGGCGACTCAAATCAGCCCCCGTCACGCGTATCCATACGGTATCGCCCATTTTATAGACTTTCCCCGTTTTCTTACCTGTTGCTTTTAGACGATTTTCTGGCACATCAAAAGCTTCTGTCATCGTTTCAAAGCCAACCATGCCTTCACATTTGTTCTCTTTGATTTCGACAAAAATACCGCGGTCGATGATACCAGAAACAATAGCTTCGTAGTCCTCGCCGATGTGGTCTTTAATGAATTCGACTTGTTTGTACTTTATACTTTCGCGCTCGGCAGCAGTTGCTTTGCGTTCTTGAGCAGAGATGTGACGACACTTTTCTTCCAATGGGTCTTTTTTGACACGTAAGGTGCGGTCACCCAAGTTTTGCTCCAAAATTCGATGCGCTAATACATCTGAATAGCGACGAATCGGTGAAGTAAAGTGACTGTAAAAGCTAAATCCTAAACCATAGTGTCCGATATTATCTGTCGAATAAACCGCCTTAGACATCGTACGCACTGCAATTGGTTCTAACAATTTTATGGCATCATTTGTCTTTGCTTCTTTGGTCAGACGGTTGTAGGCTGCTGCGATTTTATCTGGCGTGCTGACATCTAAGTCAACGCCCATTTCTTTCGCAAATTTCGCCAAATCTTGTACCTTATCGGGGTCTGGCTCATCGTGAATACGATACACAAATGGTATCTCTAATCCATTGGCTTTCTCGTGAATGAATTTTGCAACGCCTTTGTTTGCCAAAAGCATGAATTCTTCAATCAACATGTGCGCATCAATCCGCTGTTTGACGTAAGCTTCGATTGGTTTACCGTTTTCATCCAAACGGAATTTTACTTCCTCTGCATCAAAATCGATACTGCCATTTTTGAAGCGCTTCTTACGTAACTTTTTAGCTAAGGCATTTAGCTTTTTCAATTCTGCGGCATAGTCGCCTTTGCCCGAAGTCATCACTTCTTGCGCCTCTTCATAAGCAAATCGGCGGTCAGAGTGTATCACTGTTTTACCAAACCATGAGTCTGATAATTTGTCATTTTTATCAAAAGTAAAAACAGCTGAGAATGTACATTTATCCTCATTTGGACGCAAAGAACACAATTCATTTGACAATCGCTCGGGCAACATCGGCAACACACGGTCTACTAAATAAACCGAAGTACTCCGATTATAGGCTTCGGCATCTAATGCGCTACCCGCCTTCACATAGTGCGAAACATCCGCGATGTGCACACCAACTTCATAAGTTCCGTCGTCTTTGTATTCTAACGAAAGCGCATCATCAAAATCCTTTGCTGTATCTGGGTCAATGGTGAAAGTCGTTACTTTTCGCATATCGCGACGCAGATTTATCTCTGCTTTCGGGATGTCTGCGCGCAAATCTTCCGACTCTTCTATCACTTCATCAGGGAAATCCAATTCAAAACCATTATTGATTAAGATAGACTTCATTTCGTTATCATTCGAGCCTGGTTCACCCAAGACTGAAGTGATAATCCCCTCTGGACTGCGGTCATTGCCTTCGTGCCATTCAGTGATGCGTACAACGACTAATTCTCCGTCTCGCGCTTCATTTATATTCGCCAAATCGACATAAATATCAACAGGCATTGTTTCTTTTTCAGAGACTACAAAAGCGTATTTTTTAGAACGCTTCAATATTCCCATAAAGAAGTTTGTACTGCGCGTAATTACCTCAGTAACAACGCCTTCTGCTTTCTGACGTCCACGAGGAAACCACGCTTCTATTTTCACTTTATCGCCATTCAATGCGCCATTTAATTTGCGAGAATGAACGAATACATCGCCTTCCAAACCTTCACATACAATGAAGGCTGAACCTGCGCGCGTCATATCAACGATACCGACATATTCACGGCGGTCGCCACCACTACGAGAGGCATTTTTAGAAGGTTTCTCATCCCGAGAAAGTTGAAATTTATAATCTCCGACTTCAACGATTTTAGCACGTTCCATTAACTTTTGAATGGCGTATTCAATGCTATCTCGGTTATTGTCGACTTTTAATTTTCTTGAAATTTGTTTTGGATTGTAACGCTTTTTAGGATTGCGTTTAAAAAGACGAAAGACTTCGCCTTGCAGTTGTCGTGCGGTCAGTTTCTGACCTTTTCTTTTTAGTTTTTTCTTAGACATGTTTTAAAGGTTGTAAGGGTTTTATGGGTTGTAAAGGTGTAGAATGGTAATGTTTCTCTTTCAATTTTTTTAATTGGTTTTAATTATTTGCCAAATCTAATCATTTATTTTCATTAATTCGAGGATGTGTAAAAACAAGAGGCGAGTTATGAAGAAAGCTTGGATTGGTTTGTTACTGATAGAATGAATCTTCGAGTAGAAAAGTTCAATGGATTGGATTTTTTTGAGAAAAATATTTCTTTGAGAATCGAAAGAAGGAGCAACTACACAGGTAACAGTCATTTAATTTAGGAACAATAAAAGAGCTAATAATTCCTGTAAGTTTACAGAAAATACAAATGCCTGTTACATTTTCTTGAATTTACGAAAAGGTAACAGGCACTATTTTATTCTTTACTGTTTGGTAACATGATTATCTTTTCTATTCAAAAGAAAGGTGACTGTTACCTGATTATATTTCTTTTTCTTGAATGAGTT
>CAZQTE010000015.1:0-17730 GCA_964595615.1 uncultured Saprospiraceae bacterium | reverse complement strand
TTTTTTGTCGTGATTGAATACAATTTCGATAAAGGTAAAATTAAGAAAATGAAATAGTCTTATTCTATATAACAATATGGGGCAAACGTCCGCATATACTCATTTTAGTGTTTTTCACTTTGCTTTATTAATCTCTTCATTCACCAGAGGAGACACAACCTGCGCACCATAATAATTGATATGATTCAAATTACGAAAACAAGAATCAGGCAAAGGGTAATCTATATAATCCAAAAAGTGGACATGTTCATAAGTTAAGGCAGAGTCCACTGCAACTTTAAAAGCATCGTAAAACTTCTGAGGAATGCGTTCTCGTAACTCCTTATGCAATGGTCCAGAAAAAAGCCATAAATCAACACCTAATTTCTCTGTCAACAATACACAAGCTTCTAAATTATCCACTCCATTCCTATTCATCCAACCATCCTCTTCTTCAAAGAGAAATAACTCTTTCGTGATTTTATCAGGGTCTTCATCTTCTATATAATAACTTCTATCTTCATTGAATTTACCCAAATACGGCGGTAATTCGTCCGTTAGACCTAAACTTTTTTTGGTATAATAAGCATTTGGAACGCATTCATACCGAAGAAAGTTCTTAAGATATATTTTGTTGTTGACATGATAGCCTTCTAAATCAGAATAATTCAAAAGTGGATACATCCCTTTCATTCTATTCTGCATAAAACCTGGGATATAATAGAAATATTCCATGCGGCGAGAAAATCCTTGCGGCGAAAAATCAGCGGTAATATGCTTGATTTGTGGATTATCAGGCAAGACTTTTTCCATGATTTTGAAGACATCCAATGTTGTCCGACCTGCCCGACTAACGTTAAAACTATTTTCAATAATAGCGGGGTCCAATCCACGCGCAGATATAGAAGAGCCACAGATAAGTGTCTCCACATCTTTTCCTAATATTACCTTATCATTTTCAAAAAGACGCTGATTGATAGAGTGAATAACCACAGCTAAGACTATGATTATTGATGAAAATAAAGCTATTCTTTTTAGAAATCTTTGCATGATTTTATTCTTTGGGCTTTTGTCATGCGTTATTTGTTCGCCCCCTAACCCCCATTCGGGGGAACTTTTTTCAGGACTAAGCTTACCGTAATTCTTTATTTTATAGTCCAATTGAAAAATAAAGATTGAGAATCGTAATAATTCTAAGCTCAATGAAAGTTCTCCCAAATGGGGGTTAGGGGGTAATTAACCGCACATTCAAAAACCAATATTTATTCATTAAAATTGAAAATAAACAAATGGTCTCTCTTGTCCAAAATAATAAAAAATACTAAAGACCATAAGAACATAAACAACCCAACGCTGCCAAGATTTCCAATGGGGTAATTCTAATCCGTGCCATCTATCTCGTACTTGCCATTCCCACATTTTCAAACCTAAAGGTAAAAATGCAGCCCAAAACTTGGTCGGCCAGCTAAAGAAATCCCAACTGATTAAATTATACAAATACCCCACTCCTGCTGCAAAATCTGGCACTCGAAAAAAGACCAAAAGCAATCCTGCCACGCCTAAAGTATAGATAACTTGGGGCATGTCGCTCATTTTTGCATTCTCACTTCGGCTTTCGAACTTAGCAGCATTTTCAGGCTTCTGTCGAAGTCGCATGTGTAATAAAAACCAGATACCATTACAAGTTCCCCACAAAAAGAAATTCCAACTGGCGCCATGCCACAAACCAATAGCAATGAACATTAGCAATAAATTCGTAGGTCTTCCAAATCTCCCAAAGAAAGAACTTGCCTCCATACTACGATACATATAATCTCGAAACCAAGTCCCCAAAGTAATATGCCAACGCTTCCAAAATTCTGCGATATCACGCGAAAAATAAGGAAATGCAAAGTTGCGAGACAACTCAAAACCAAACAATCGCGCCGTCCCTACAGCCACATCAGAATAACCAGAAAAGTCGCAATATAACTGCATCGCAAAGAAGAAATAAATCCCTAAAAAGAGGTCACTTCCCCCATAAGCTGTATAATTTCCGAATATTTCGTCCGCATGCAAAGCACAATGGTCTGCAACGACAATCTTCTTAAAAAGTCCCCATAGTAGAAGTTTAGAACCGCTGACCGCCTGTTCGTAAGTAAATTTACGCTTAATCTCAAATTGTGGAATTAAATCTTTTGCCCGTTCAATCGGTCCTGCGACCAACTGCGGAAAGAAACTAACAAAAGCAAAGAAAGAGATAGCTTCACGCGAAGCTTTCGCGCGTTTTCGATACACGTCTATCGTATAAGAAAGGGTTTGGAAAGTATAAAAGCTAATACCGACTGGCAAGATTATTTGCAGGGTATTGATATGAAGATTTAAACCAATAAAGGAAAATGCATCGATAAATGACTCAACAAAGAAGTTGAAATACTTAAAAAAGCCGAGCATTCCGAGATTAACAGCGACACTGAGATACATCCATCGTTTTCTGACTTTATCATCATCAGAGTCCTCTATACGTTGTCCACAAATGAAATCTACCAATGAACTCAAGAAAATAAGTATCAAAAATCGCCAATCCCACCAACCATAAAAAACATAGCTGGCCGCTAATACCAAAGCGTTTTGCAACTTCAAATTCCGCTGAAAAACAAACCAATATAGAATGAATATTAGCGGCAAAAAGAGAAAAAATTCTAAAGAATTAAACAGCATCGTTCAGGGGATAATTAATTAAATCGGTTCGTTTTTTATGATAGACAAGTATTTTGCCAGAATACAAATATGATAATTTCCTACAATATATTACCTTTGGCAGCAATCTTGTTTACAAGAAAAGTGAAGAACCGATTTTTTTCATTGCGTTTTATCGCGCAAATTGTATTTGTTCCATGAATTCAGCACTACAAAAAATTAGCCCGTGGTTACTGCGTGCAACTATCGTATTATGGAGCCTTTATGTTCTATTTGACTATTTTGCTTTTCATCCTTACTATTTTGAGTCTATCTCTGAAAATCCTTTTTGGAGTATCGGAATCGGTTACTTAATTTTGGCTGGTGGCGCCATTGCAGCCATTAGATATTTTAAAATGCAGTCTGTGCGTGGCTGGATGATATACTCTTGGATTGTGTTTATCATGTTGTTTTTAATTGCAATTTATGGTAGTTCAATTCCCTTATTTAAAAGCTCAACAGGATTTCACTTAGCTCAAGCGATGAAGAATATTGTCTTCTTCCATTTTCCTTTACTTATCTTATTAACTTGTTTTTACTCTATTGGTAATCAAGCAATTAAGCCCTTTTCAAAAATTATCACTACTGAAAGCCAAAGCATTTTAAGCATTGCTTTTGGAATGAGTGTCATTGCATTTTTCTTAGTTATTTTAGGATTAGCAGGACAAATAAATATGATTTCCGCGGGTATTCTAATCTTGGCGGGGATAGGCATTTTTTATAAATCTTCTTTACAATTCCTCAAAAATACTTTTACTAAAAAGATAAATTTCACGCCTTCTTACACCCAGCTTTTTGCTTTTTTCATCCTGACATTTTTCATCGCTTTTAATCTCGTTGGTATGTTCAAAGCCTTTCCAAAAGGCTATGATGGCGCGAATTTGTACTTAAATATCAGTCACCTCATTGCAGGCGACGGAGGTCTTGCTGTTGGTGGGGGTGCTGCAAATTGGTCAGTACTCATGTCCTTGGGCGAAGTCATTTTCGGCAGTCCGACGATTAGCATTCATATCAGTCAAGCAGCTGGTATTTTGGCAGTCATTGCTCTTTATCGATTGGCAAGATTGGTGTTAGCTAGGGATTATGCTCTACTTTCTGCCGCTTTGTTTTATGCCATGCCATTAGTCGCTTATCACAGTCGCATGGATGAAAAGGTCGATTTGGGCTATCTTTTTGCGGCTTTAGCTTTGATATTATTCTTGGGTGAATACTTTTTGAATAAAAAAGATGCTGGGGATAAAATTGCAATTCAAAAACCACAAATGACCTTTGATATTGCGGCATTAGCGGCAGCTGGTTGGTTGTGTGGATTTGCATTTGGAGTAAAGTATTTAGGAATGTTTTTGGCGATGTGGTTGGTGAGTTTCTTGGCTTACAGAAAAGCAGGTTTCCGTGGATTTTGGGGTAGTTTGATATTATTCTCTGCGCCTGCATTTCTGATTACGGGTGCTAAATTCAATTTTGGAGAGCATACAAATTGGGACATTGCGTACACTATGATTGTGTTTATCGCAGTTGGTTTGGGTTTATTGATATTTGCATTTAAAGATAAATTACCAAGTCTTGTTTCTTGGTTAAAAATGTCCTGTGTGCTTGGTCTTTTGTTTGCGGCTAACTATTCTCCTTGGTTGATTAAACACGTGGCAGAACGCGGAAGTATTGGTTTTAGCGCAGTCATAGACGGTCAAAAACCAAATTTATTTGATGCAAGTAATGAATTTTTCGCGGCAAATAATATTCCTTTAAAAACAGAAGAACAATTCAAAAAACAAGTTCAGCAAGAAACAGGAAACGTCATACAAAGTATTGGATACCAACTGGTTAGAAACATGAGAGTGTCAAAACGAGAGGAAATTCAACGCTATTTAGGTTATGAAAAAGGACTGCCTCGTTACTTGTCAGTTTTCTATGATACCACAATGGGCGCGAATATTCAGGGACGTAGATATCTCGATATTGGTTTCTTATTTTTACTGCTGCTTCCTCTAATTTTCATTCAAAAAGGTAATAGTAGTCTCTGGAAAAATGCCTTAGTCGCAGTTTTCACTATTATTATTTTGCTTGCTTCTGTTGTTGGTATTTCAGACTTTATCAATCCTCAATCTCTTTCTGCCACCACACTAAAACCAATTAGTCAGGCGCTTTCACCTGTTCTTGGGTTACTATCCAAAACAAGCTTTTTCATCAGTTTAATTTGTGTTTTACTAATAGCATTAAGCAGTAGTTATTTGCTCCGCAATCGCGTAAATAATTGGAGTTCAGAGTGGAAATATATAGGTATTGCATTCACCTCTTATGCTTATTTATGGTGGATAATGGGCGCTGGAATTATCTGGTACGCATTCCCTGCTTTGGCATTGGGCGTAATATTTATCTCTAAGTATTTAAATCAACCTGAAGACTTAGTTGGCGTTCAAAACAGCAAATTTGTTTATTGGTTCTTGACTATTTCAGTGAGTATTTTCTTCTTTTTCAACTTCACAGCAAGTTTGACTAATTACGAAAATAATAAAGTTATAAATAATCGCCTTTTCCAAGACCGAGGCATCGAACAGTTCACGAATACACCCGATAGAAAAACAAGCTTTGAGAAATACGACCCTGTCTTTCAGCAGACCTTTGAGGCAATGAATACCAGACCAGAGGGTAAGGTTTACCGTGTCGGTACTTTTTTCAATTATTACATTAAAAACAACGATACCCGTGTTTTTGAAGACAATCAATTAGGTAATTTCGATATTCTCCAAAAACGTCTACAGAACAAACAAGATTTCATTAAAGCCTTGAAAGCTAATGACTTCAAGTATATTCTTTTTGATTTGAGCACAGGTGCTATTGATGTAACACCAGAACAATCCTTGAAGAAGAAATCAGCGGCATTTGAAGAATTATTAACAAATAATAAAGCTTTGAAATTATTATACACTGATAATTATATGGAAGCTAAAATGAAGAGTGGAGAAGTGAAGAAAGGTTTTGGATTAGGGAAAGCGACTAAGCGGCGAGGACGTTTTGTGCTTTGGGAAATTCTTTAAAGACGGTTGACGGTAATTTAGACAAATTAGTATGTTGGAAGTTTTTCTCTGACCTTTTAGAGTGAAAAATTGATTGCGCACCAAAATAATTAAACTTTTAAATGTCAAAAAATTCGGACATACATATTTTCATTCCCGCTTATAACGAACAAAATGTTATAGCAGAAGTGGTGAAGAATGTATTGGACTGTGGTTTTTCAAATATCTATGTCGTCAATGACGGGAGTACCGATGAAACCGCAAAATATGCGGCAAAAGCTGGCGCAAAAGTCATTCCTCATTCTCTTAATCGTGGAGCAGGTGCTGCTAACCAAACGGGTATAGCCTACGCCAAGCGCAAGAATTTAGACTACATAGTTTTCTTAGACGGTGACGGTCAACATTATCCAGAAGACATCGAAAAAATGTCTGATTTGATGCAAAAAGAGAATATTGATTTAGTGATTGGTAGTCGATTTATTGAAGATAAACAAGCTGTTCCTATCATCAGACGCATTTATAATTTCATTGCCAATATCTTAACCTTAGGTTTTAAACAGGGTAAATATTCAGATACACAATGTGGCTTTAGAATGCTCAACCGAAAAGCAATTGAAACCATTAATTTAGAAATTGACGGTTTTGGTTATTGTAGCGAAATGATATGGAAAGCAGAACTTAATCAACTGAAAATCAAGGAAATGTCTGTCCATGTTCGATATACAGAACATTCAATGGAGAAAGGTCAAGACCTGATAACAGGCATGAAAACTGGCTTTGATTTGGTTTGGAAAAAGATATTTAGTTGAGAGTTCTAAAGTTAAAAAATTGCGTTCTTCGTCAAATCGTGTGACAGGAAAAAAAGAAAAAGCTAAAATCAAATAATTGCTTAGGTTTTTATTTTTTTCATGTCACCTTCACACGATTTGACGGAGAACCAAAAATTATACAGTTGAATAGTTGTAAAGTGCTTGTCTGACTTGTCAGTGATACTTCAACTTTCCAACTCTAAAAAATTATAATCCTATGATGAAAATAAGAATATTTCAGGTAGTTATTCCCTTGATTGCATTATTCGTGATTTGGCTATATATAGGTCGATTAAGAAATGGAAAATCAACTCTCAATGAAATTTTTCCAACGCTTCTCTTCCTTGTAGCGATGACTATTTTTGTGATTATCCCAGATCCTGTCTCTGATTTTTTGAGGAAAATCGTCGGGATGGAAAGCAATATTAACGCTATTATGTTTTTCGGAATGGGGTTGCTCTTTTTAGTACAACTAAACCTGTATTCAGGAATGCGAAAACAAGAAAAAGAGATTACGAAGTTGACAAGAGAATTAGCGATTTCAGAGTTTGAGAGAGAGAAATAATTTTGAATGACGTATCAAACAAAATCAACTCACCAACACAATCAATTAAGTAACCACATCTATGAAAATCCTATTCGTTTTGGAGCATTATTTTCCCTACGTAGGTGGGGCGGAATACCTGTTTCAATTACTAACGGAAGAGTTAGTAAAAAAAGGATTTTCAGTACAAGTTGTCACGACACAATATGACACAAACTTAGCGAAATATGAGGTGCGGGAAGGCGTAGAAATACACAGAATTCCCTGCTTTAATCGCTTTGCATTTACAGTATTGAGTTTACCCAAAGTCATCCAATTGGCAAAGGATTGTGATGTTATACACACCACGACTTACAATGCAGCTTTTCCTGCGAAAATGGGTGGCTGGTGGTGCAAAAAGCCCGTATATATTACTTTTCACGAGGTTTGGGGGGAATTATGGCAGCGTCTACCCTATCTATCTTCGCTTGAAAGATTTCTGTTTTCTTCTTATGAAAAATTCTTACTATCGCTTGATTTTGCACGCTTTATTGCAGTCTCAGATTTCACTAAAGACTGCTTGATGAACGCAGGTATTGAAGAAGATAAAATTGAGCGTATTTATAATGGATTAGACTACGATAAATTTGCGACTTATCGACATCAAAAACCTCAAGATTTTGTCTATACATTTGTCGGGAGGTTAGGTGTATCGAAAGGTTTGGATTTACTGTTGCCAGCAGCCGCAAAATTTCAAGAAACACATCCAAATGCGCGCTTTAAAATGATAATTCCGCAACAACCTAAGGCGTTTTTTACACGTATAAAAGGAATGATTGCGGATTTGGGGTTAGGAAATTCTGTTGACTTATTACACAATTTATCAAAGTCAGATTTATTGAAGGAAATTTGTCAATCGTCTTGCCTCTTGATTACTTCATATAGTGAAGGATTTTGCTTTATTGCTGCGGAAACGGTAGCCATGCACGTTCCAATAATCTCCTCACAACAAGGTGCTCTAAAAGAAACCGTTGGAGGAAAAATGATTGCAATGCAAGATATGTCTTCGGAGGCAATTTTAGAAGCATTATTACAAGCAAAAGAAGATGCTTGGGAAGAAAGAGAAAGACCAACATACAGACTACAAGACTCTGTAAGTCAATACGTTAAGCTATATGAAAATTAAATTATTGCAAGACATAAAAAGCTATTCCTTTTTAATTCAGCAGCTAACAAAAGTTAGTCTTTTAGCTGAATTAAAACGCTCCTATTTGGGTTGGCTCTGGTTGGTTTTATTACCTTTAATTGCAATATTGACTTGGCTATTTATGAAAGGCTCTGGTATTCTTGAACCTGGGGAAACGGAAGTTTCTTATCCTGTTTTCGTTTTACTAAACACCCTATTTTGGACTTTCTTCTATGATATTTATCGTCGGATTGCACCCTTATTACTCGAACAAGGTCGGACCTTATTGATGAATGAAATACCAGTTTCTATCCTAATTTTTAAAGAAATAACCGTTCATTTTATACGATTTATCATTCCTTTTATCATTATCAATGCAGCCATTTTAATCTTTGGTACTATGTTGAGTTGGAAAGGAATTTTTCTACCAATTCTCTTACTTCCTCTCCTACTTTTAGGCTTGAGTATTGGCTTTATTGGCAGTCTTTTGCAGTTGCTAATATTAGACTTGGGGAAAGCATTAGACGAAGGCATGAAAATATTACTTTTTCTCACACCAGTGATTTATGCTAGCAGTAGTACCAGCGGAATATTGCAAAAAGTCATTGCAGTTAATCCTTTGACTTATCTTATTGAAGGCTGTCGAGAGTTATTGACATTGGGGATATTTCCAACTAATCCAAGCTATTGGATTTGCTATGGACTCATATTTGTGTCCTTTTTCATTCTCCTTCAATTCTACATTTCTGCCGCACCAAAAGCTTTAGAATACGTCGTAAACAATTGATAATCAGTGGATAAAAACAAAGACATATATCTTTCGCTTAAGGGCGTTCACAAGAAATTTGGTAAAGATTTGCATAGCAGTCTGCGCTATGGAGTGGGCGATGTTTTGGCAAAAGGATTTGGAATTCAGAAGGATTATTCTGTGTTGCGAAAGAATGAATTTTGGGCATTGAAAGATATTAATTTTGAACTAAAAAAAGGGGAAGTCCTTTCTTTGGTTGGTCATAATGGCTCAGGGAAAACGACTTTGATGCGTCTAATTTCGGGGATTTATGGTTTGGAAAATGGAGAGATTGAAAAAAGAGAAGGTCTTAAAATGACAACGCTATTTGCTCTGGCAATGGGTTTGCATCCTCTACTCTCTGGACGCGAAAATGCTTATCTTAAAGGTGCATTTTTTGGAATGTCAAAAGCGGAGATAGATGAGAAAATGGAGTGGATTCTTGATTTCTCTGGATTGAGAGATTTTATAGATGCTCCATTTGGAAATTATTCTTCAGGAATGAAGGCGCGTTTAGTTTTAACGGTTGCATTTGCGACCGAACCAGATGTTTTTTTGATTGATGAAGGATTTAATTTTAGCGATGCAGAGTTTAAAGACAAATCATTCACTTGGTTGAGGCAACAAGTCCACAAAAATGGAAAATCTATTATCATGGCTTCGCATCAAGAACGCAGAATAAAAATGCTGACTACTCGAATGTTAGTCATGAAACGCGGTCAGATAAAATTTGAGACAGAAAATGTGGACGAAGGAATTTCCTTTTACAAAAGTCTAAGCAAAAAACTAAACCGCTAAAAATCAACGACTTAAAAAAATAAAAATGCCTTTCAACTTTTTAAAGCAGTCACCGAAATTAATAGAACTTGGAGATATTCAAGACAAAATTTCCTTGCCCAATGTTGAACTCATTTCAATTCATATTCCCAAGACTGCGGGCACTTCTTTTTACAATACTTTACTCGACCAATATAGTGATGCAGCCGTTCGTAGGGTTGATATCAGCACTCATCGTGGATTTCAGGTAGATAAAGAAAAGCGTTTTGAGCTAAAAAAGTTACAATCGGCAAAGGTAATACATGGACATTTTAGTCTTTCAGAGTTAAAGGAATATTTTGATTTTTCCGAAAATATACCTGTTATCACATGGTTACGCAATCCTACAAATCGAGTCATTTCTAACTATTTTTACCTCAAAAGTATGTTAGAAAAACAGGTAGATAAAACAACTTTTCCTGGTCTTTTCCCTCGGCTTTGTCGGTCTTTACTTGAGTTTGCATCTATTCCAGGCAGTGGAAATAAACAAGCGAAATATTTGGAAGATAGGAGTCCAGAGGACTTCGCATTCATCGGCAAAACAGAGCAATTTTCAGAAGATATTCAAAGATTGGCAGACTTGTTAAATTGGGACAAAAAGAAATTAAAAGTATATCATCATAATCCTACAAAAAGTACAAAACATGAGATTACAGAGGAAGAAAAAGACTTGATAGCAGAAATGAATAAAAAGGATTGGGAATGGTATAATAAAGTCTAATTTTGAAATAGCCTTTCCACATTTCGCTTAAAATTCATAGCAAATTCTTCCCAACTAAACTGACTCGCTTGTTCAATAGAATTCGATTTTCTATCTACAATTTCGGCAGGACTCAAATTAGAAACAACTTCCATTTGAGTCAACAAACTGCTTGATAATGAGGGATTTATATAAAAAGCAGCCTCCCCTCCTACCTCGGGCATACTCGACACATCCGAAGTAATCACAATCGCACCACAAGCCATTGCTTCCAGTATCGGCAAGCCAAAACCTTCATAAAGCGAAGGGTAAATAAAGGCTTTGCAATGGGAATATAACTCAGGTAAATATTTCTTCTCAACATAACCAGGACGGATGATATCCGTGCGGTTTGGATGCTTGTTTAGTGCTTCTAAAAAAGACTCAGATTTCCAACCATTTCCACCAACCAATATCAATTTCGTATCCTCATTATCTGTCTTTTTATAATCAGCAAAAGCTTCTAAAAGTATCAGTAAATTCTTTCTCGGCTCAATAGTCCCGACAAAGAGAAAGTAAGGCGAATTGAGCTCTTTTTGCTCTAGATATTGACGAGAATTTGTTGGTTGATAGAGTTCCTCCTTTCCCAAAAGTCCACTGACAATTTTTCCTTTCGTCACAGGATAATATTTCTCCACATCCCGACTTGTATGTTCAGAATTAGTCAAAACCATATCTGCATTCCGCAAGATTCTACCTAAAAATATCTTTTGCAAAATCTGACTATGCTTGCGGTGAAATTGAGGAAAAATGATAGGCGTTAAGTCATGGATAACGGTAATTCGCTTTATCCGTTTTGGTAAATTAAATGGACCGAAATGAGCAGGTTCGAGAACCACATCTGGTTTTAATCTCCTGATTATCAAGGGAATTATAAAAAACAAGCGGATAGAAGCCAAACCGATAGGCAAGTGAACATTGGGGACTTCTATCTGCTCTAATGGCAGATTTTCGTCTCGTTTTTCGCGAATTAGAATGTACTCGTTTTCTGTATCATACTTCACCAATGCGTGTATAAATTCGCGCGTAAATATGTGTACACCCGCATTTTGATTGTCCAACGGGTCGGCGAGAATGACGATGCGCATAGGTAAATAGTTGGAGATTGTTAGTTTGTAGTTCTTGGGTTTTCTATTGCTTTTTCAAAGACTAAAAGTGTCTCCCATGCAGCCTTTAACCAGGAGAATTGATTCGCACGCTTAAATGCTAAATCTTGCATTCCTTTCAATAGATTTTCGTCATCTAATAACACTTGCATTTGCATTTCTATCTCCTCAACATCATTTGCATCAGCTGCCAATCCACCGTCTTTTACTACCTCGGGCATTGAACTATTATTTCCATAAATAACAGTCGTACCACAAGCCATTGCTTCTAATAATGGCAAGCCAAAGCCCTCATAATGAGAGACATAGACCAAAGCTAAAGCATTAGAAAACAAGCTTCCTAAATGCTCATCTGGCACATAGCCAAGATAATAAAGTCCATTTTCTTTTTGGTTGATACGCGACATGATATTGTCGTATTTCCAGCCTTTTTTACCGCAAATGACCAAATTAATATTTGGATTTTTTGCGCGTAGTTTTTGAAAAGCCGTAACTGTATTTTCGAAATTTTTACGAGGTTCTATCGTCGATAAAGAGATAAAGTAGGGTGCATCTGGCAACTTATATTTCTCTCGTATTTTCTGAGCTTTTTCGCTTTCTTTTTCTGGATGAAAGCGGTCAAAATTCACTGCTTCATGAACAACAGAAATTCTATCCTGCTCTATTCCATAATGCTTCTGCAAATCTTCAGAAGTCGCCTGTGAAACGGATAGAATATCACTTTTCCTACTTTGAATAAGTTCCATTCCTCTTTTCGCCAAACGCATATTATTTTTCTCATGAAACTCTGGAAAAAGCTTGTGCGTGAGGTCATGAACTGTCACTAAAGTCTTACTTTTCACATGAGCAAAATAAGGCAAATGCTGGGGCAAAATGACATGAATCAAATCATAATTTCCGTCTTGTAAAGTAAAAAATCTACGGTAAAAAGCTAAGTATTTTTCGCGTGCCAATCCTAAATACTCTCGGACAGGAAGTTCACGATAAACTTTTGCAGTAGAGTTATATATACCTGCTGGCATCAGCTTTTTCACACCATCCTTTAGTGCTAATAAACGGTATTCATAACCAAACTTCTCTCCTCCATATTTCGGGATACCATTATTACGTTTTCTTTCATCAAGTTCCTCATTATCAACAACTTGCGCCACATAACTATAATCATGCATTGGCTTAATAATGGAGCCATAACACAAATCAACATTCCAATATTCTGGTTGCTTCTGCACTAAAAGTCTGAGATTATTGATAATATTTTCGTTGTATCTTTTTACGCCATCATAGCTGTGGTCACCCGTTTTTATTGCATCGACAAGTACTCTTTTAGGCTTTTCTGGTTTGATAGGATAATTAGGAATTTCATTAACTTTCTCTAAATCAATGTATCCCAATTCTGCCATCATTTCTCCATGAAAAATCCAAAACAAACGTTGTAAATCTGGAGATAATTCATCCTCCCAACTGTTATTTTTTCCACGTCTAAAAAACTTCTGTGCTTGCTTTTTTTGCTCTTCTTCGTTTAAATTTTTATCCTTTCCACTTCCGTATCTTGGATTACCAAATTTTTGACTTTTAAAGGTCGGTAAAGCTTCTTTTTTTGCTTCTGGCAAGTCCATTATCTCTCGCAAACGTTCCACTTGACCTATCGGGTCAGCAATCAAATCTTCAAAGCGAATAATCACATCCGCACGCGCCATCCATTGTCTTGCATGCTCCGACCAACCACCAAAATAACTGCCATGTGGAGCAACAATTGCTTCTACTAAATTAACTGCAAAATCCGAATTTTCATCCACGATGTCTGCTCTATGATGCGCCAAAGACACTACAGAATTTCTACCATCTCTTACCAAATAAACTATTTTGATATTCGGGTCGTTCGGAATACATTGCTCAGGCAGCACGTGAGTTTTCACGACAGGATACCGAGCATAATCTTCTTCAATAACAATATTAGCATCAAAGGTGCTGGACTCTAAGCCATACACATCGTGCAAAACGTTTCTGAAAAATGTATTTCCCGACCGAGGGAAGGATGCAAGCCAAATCATGGGAGGATTCTATTTTAGACATTAGACCTATTTGTTAGACTTTAGACTGTTCTAACAACTTCTCTTTCTAAACTAAACAAATTTTAAACCGCTTTCTTGTCTTGACAGCGATAAAACTAAAACGGGAAGTATTTCTAAAAATACTTCCCATTTTTACTACTACTTTTTCTTCTTCCGCTTACTCACTGTTTTCTTAGCTGGTGCTTTTCTCACCGCAGGCACTTCCTCCTCTGGAACTGGCAAACGCTCGGGGTCTTCTACACGATTATTTTTGAAGAGTAAATACAATCCAAAAATCGTTAAAAGTAAAACTAAGATACCAGATAAAACAGAAATCAGCTCACCTGTTTTATATGTACCAGGCTCAAATGCCATCACCAATTCATGCTCCCCTGCTGGCAATTTCGCAGCACGCAAAATAAAATTAGCTTTTGTCATCCCTTCTAATCTTTCTCCGTCTACATATAAATGCCAACCTTTGTCTTCTGGATAGTAAACCTCTGAAAACACTGCTAATTGTGGTGTCTTTGCAGAGTACTTATAAGTCATTTTATCAGGATGATAAGCTGTTAAGTTTATCGTTGCTGTACTATCATATTGAAGATTAAAATCCTCTAATCCTGTCGCATATTTCTTAGCAATAACAACTTCTTCCTTTGGTTTTAAGGTTGCCAAAGCATCCATTTCTGCATCTGGATTCTCTACTATTCTAATATTTTTAACAAACCACGCATTTCCATTTGCTTCTGGATTTTGCTGTACCTTACCGTCTGGTGTGATAAAGTATTTCATATTAAGCATATTAAAAATATGCAGATTTTGTTGAGAAATACCACGTCCTAAGTAACGCTCAATCAATTCTTTATAACGCATTAACTTTGCGGCATGATAGCCACCAATACTCTTATGGTGAATCGAAGTTAAAGAGTTTTGGAAAGGTCCCTGAACCTGGTCTCGCATATCAAATACGCGGTAGTGTGGGTCTTTATCCCGCATGGTTTGCTTGTCAGCCTCCGTTGGTTTTGCTCGGTCAACTTGCGCTTGTTTTGATTGAAAACGCTCATAATCTAAGTAACGCTTATCTACACCCCACAAGTCAAATATAGTCAATAGACCAATTGCAATAACAGCCCAAGAGGCACGCATTTTATTCATTCCAGCAAACCATAAAAGACCAAATGCAGCACCTGCAAAAGCAATTGTACGGAACAAATCGCCCCACAATAAGGATGCCCGGTCAGCTGCGATTGCATCTCCTAATGGATTTCCAATATTAGCAGGTAATTGTGCTAAAATAGCTTCATTTTGACTTGAAAGAAAATCTTCACCCATAGCTAAGAGTGCTGCAATTCCAACAAAAGCCAACATAACACCGCCACCTTTAATGAGTGCGCCTTTTCGCATTTCAGGAGTAGTCTGTTCTTGAAAAAATGCTTGTAAACCTCTGAATGCTACAATTGCAACAAGGAGATTAGTAATCCCCAATATCATAGTTTGTGCCCGAAATTTATTATACATCGGGAAGTAGTCAAAGACCAAGTAATTAAAACCAGCAAAGTTTTTACCCCAAGCTAACATTATGGTCAAAACAACACCAACTATCGCCCACCAACGCAAAGAACTATTCACTAAGAATAGACCAACAAAAAAGAGTAAAAAGATAATAGCACCAAAGTAAACTCCACCACTTGTCGGTGGTTGTTCACCCCAATACTCTACAGGGAGACGACCTAACACAATTTGCTGTGTCTGTGGGTCCATTTGACTTAATACCTGACGATTGGCTGGATTACGCATGTATTTCAATACAGCACTATCATCTACATCTGCCAAGCCTTTTCCACTACTACCACCACGATAGGCAGGTATCATCATATTAAACGACTCTGCTACACCATAACTATAGGTAAAGCCATATTCATAGTCTAAACCATCATTTTTTGTAGTTGTATTCGTTCCCCCATTAGTATCTTTCTTAGTCAATTCCGAAATACCACGAATACTTTCTTTAGAATATTCGTAAGTCGTTAGAAGGCGCCCTGCATTACTCGCTATTCCTAGAAAACCTGCTAAAATAATAACACCCGCAGCTTTTGCGAATACTGCCATATCTTCTCCTTTCCTGAGTCTTTCTATCATCGTAATCAAACCAAAAAGAGCTAAGATAATAACCCAATAATAGGTAATCTGAACGTGATTAGCAGTGACTTGCATCGCCACAAAAAGGGCAATTAGTGCACCACCGAGTATGTATCGATTCCTTAGTACGAGAATAACTCCTGCCAGTATAGGTGCCATGTATGCGGAGGCAACAAGTTTCGTCATATGCCCCGCCTCTACAAGAATAATGTGATTAGTTGCCAGACCAAAACTCAGTCCACCAAATAGCGCAATCCGCCAATCGACTTTCATGACTATCATCAGCAAATAAAAGCCTGCCATCATCAAAAATATCGGCGGCCATGGTGGTGACATCGCATGCCCTAAAAGGAATGCTTTAAAGACATGTTTAAGCGGATTTGCAGTATAATAAAGAATTTGGTAAGCTGGCATTCCACTAAACATTGCATTTGTCCAGAGAGGTATTTCTCCCGACTCTGCTTGCATTTTGCGGATTTCACCTTGCATTCCATTCGCCAATTCCAAATCCTGCTGACCTAAGACCATTCCGTCAAAAACGTAAGGCTTAAAATACACAAGAGTAATAATGAAAAACACGAATAATGCTATGACGTGTGGGTATATCTTTTTAAAGGTTGGATTCATGAATAGTAGCTAATTTTGAATGATGAATTTTGAATTTTGAATGATTCCAACTTGTTACTTATCAGACTTTTTCAAAATCGCCAATCAATTTATTTTGGAATAATCTTTTTTTAAGATGTGTAAAGGTAAGAGAAAATTCAAATTAGTGGTAGACAGCAGACTTGAATTTGAGTTTGAATCTTGAATTTGAACTTATATCAATAAAAAAAGCCCCCTCCCGACCTAAGTCGGGAAGAAGCCATCCCAAAAACCGATTTAAACTTGTGCTGAATCCAAACAGCTATTTCTTTATCGGTGATTTAAATTATGAGAAAATTCAAACATTAATAATATATGTTTATGAAAATTCTCTGAATTACTAACAATCCAATCGCCTTAGATTTTTAATAATTAAAACTAAAATGAAAATAGGAAGCTCATTTAATTCTAATCACGGTCTTTTTGACCTTATTTCTTTGTTTTATTAGGGTTTTGATTTTTTAGTTAAAAACAATAGAAATCAGATTTCAGAACATTAATAGTTCTGAAATCTAAATTCTAAAGTCATTCTTATTCGTGGAAAAAAATTATTCGTGGAAAAGAAAAAATGAAGGAGAAACCGATTTGGTTTCTCCTTCAAGCTTTGACTAATGGATTAGTCAATAACAACCATTTTGCGAACAGCAGAGTTGTTTTGAGTATCCAATTGGTAGTACAATACTCCAGTTGCACCTAAGTCGCTTACGCGTACTTCGTTGTAACCTTTAGTGTACTCACCATTAGTGATGCTCAATACTTTACCGCTTACGTCAGAGATTGTCAAAGTTGCAGTAGATGCAGTTGGCAAGTTGAAACCAATAACTGTCTGACCACGGAATGGGTTAGGACTGTTTTGGTACAATGCAAAGTCTGCGTCTGATGAACCAGCAAATTCTAAAGCAATGTTCATAGCACCGTTAGTGCTGTAAGCTTCTGCTTTAGTGATGTTGCTTGTCAATGCAATTGCTTCTGATACTGTTACGTCTGCTGTAGCTTTGAAAGTTACAGAGAACAAACGGTCAGATGCTTCTGCATCGAAAGAAGTTGTGATTGCGTTTGCAAATACACCGAAGTTCTCATCTTGTCCGTCGATTGATACAACTTCTAAGTTTTCGAAGTTCAATGTGAACTGGTAACCCAATACTGCATCTGCAGCAGTGAATTCAACAGTTACTTCTTGACCTGCAGCCAATTTAGCATCGTTTGCTTTGATGATCA
>CAZQTE010000014.1:0-28691 GCA_964595615.1 uncultured Saprospiraceae bacterium | reverse complement strand
TTCACCCACTACCAAAAAGAAATCCCGAACTCTCAATTTGAAAGTTCGGGATTTCTAAAAAACTAAAACTTAGAGATTACTTAATCACAACAATCTCCTTGGTTCCAGCCAAGTTTCCGTCATTGACAGTAACAAAATAACTACCCGAAGCTAAGTTTGTCAAACTGATATTCTGACTAAAGAAAGTCCCATTTTTTACATAGACATTGCGGAAAATTTCTTTTCCTGCTATATCAAAAACACGGACAATTAAATCGCGCTCTGTTGGCATATTGACTAACAGGTTGAATGTACCATTATTCGGATTTGGATTTACAGCGAAATCTAAATCAAACAATGTATCATTTACACTGGATAGAATTTCCGCATCAGTAGTAGTCGAACAGCCATTCTCATCTTCGACTGTCACTGTGTACATTCCTGCTGGTAAGTCCAAGAAAATATTTTCATTTTGGAAATTTTCCCCGTCGATGCTATACATCAAGTTACCTGTACCTCCACTAGCTGTGACCGTAACTGTGCTGCCCTCCGCGATAGCTGTTGCCGTTACTTCTGTTGGTTCACTTACTGTAGCTGTAGCAGAGCTTTCGCAACCTTCGGCATCACGGACAATCACTTCATACGTATCAGGAGCTAGACCTTCAAAGGTGTTTGATGCTTGGAAAGTACCGTTGTCTAAGCTGTATTCGAAGTCAGCTGTACCACCAACAACAGAACTAACAATAAGTGTCCCGTCATTTTCGCCAAAGCAATCAGAAGCTTCTACTTCTAATTCTATCGATTCTAGATTGTTAATCACAATCTCATCAGAAAGAGTACATCCATTTGCATCTTCTACCTGTAATAAATATTCCCCATTCAGGATATTGATTTCAGGTTCGATGACGATATCATCTATCGTAATCACCAAGTCACCTGTACCTCCACCAACATTTGTTGTCAATAAATTACAATCGATAATATATTCAAAAGTAAGAACTTGCGGGTCGTCAATCGTAATGCTTGTTGTTGCCATAAAGCCATTGGCATCAGTGATAGTTGCAGTATATTCACCTGCACCTAAACCACAGAAAATACCATTATCCATTTGCACTGTTTCATTTACTTCATATTGGATTGGTGCTACTGCATTTATTGCGTTTAAGCTAATACATCCGTCTTGCTCTCCATTACATGTGATTGGTGTTTGGATTGATGCATTTACTGTGACTTGATTAACGCCTATTTGAGCATCTACTGAAGTAACACAGCCATTAGCATCTTGTATGAACAAAGTGTAAGTACCATTCTCATCAAAAATGAAAACGTTATTATTGACATAATCTGTTCCATTTGTACTGTACTGATAATTAGGTGTTCCACCGTCTGCATTTATTGTTACAGTAAAATCTAGCACATTGGTCATGGCAGTTAGTAAAGTAGGATTGTCAATCGTAATAGTGTTTGTTTCTAAAACAAAACCATCATTATCTGTTACTTCGACAAAGTACATACCTGCACTTAAACCATCAAAGATATTAGAGTTTTGAGCTGTTCCTGTACCATTTAAAGAGTAAGAATACGGCTCATTTCCGCCTGCTGCGGAGACTGTAATACTTGCATCATTGCCATTATTACAAGAAACACCATTTGTCAAAGTACTACTCACGACCAATCCATTGACTGCTACAATTGCCGTTGAACAAACTTCACAGTCATTTTCATCACGCGCACATACATCGTAAGAATCATTTGCTAAACCAGAAAATACATTGGACGCTTGGTAAGTTAGACCGTCAACAGTATAGGTTAAATCACCTGTTCCTCCAGAAGCTGTAATTGTAATTTCATTTCCTATGACATCATTAGAAACACTTATCGCAGTTGGATTGCTAATGTTAATGCTATTTGTCATTAGAGTAAATCCGTCGTTATCTTGTACCGTTACAGTGTAAGTGTCTGCACTTAATCCCTCGAAAATGTTAGAATTTTGAGGCGTACCTCCATTTAAAGAATAAGTGTAAGGCTCATTTCCACCAGCTGCGGAGACCGTAATAACCGCGTCACTGCCATTATTACAAGAAACCTCATTGGTTAAACTAGAACTAACAACTAATCCATTAACAGCTACAATTGCCGTTGAACAAACTTCACAATCATTTTCATCGCGTGTACACACATCGTAAGAACCGTTTTCTAAACCAGAGAATACATTTGATGATTGGTAAGTTATGCCGTCAACAGTATATGTTAAATCGCCAGTACCGCCAGATGCTGTAACAGTAATTTC
Source organism: uncultured Saprospiraceae bacterium (assembly GCA_964595615.1). Classification (GTDB taxonomy): domain Bacteria; phylum Bacteroidota; class Bacteroidia; order Chitinophagales; family Saprospiraceae; genus JAHDCG01. The sequence goes on along the minus strand of CAZQTE010000014.1, from coordinate 26,422 downwards.
GTCGCCACTGACGCTATTAGAAGTACTAATTGCTGTTGGATTAGAAATGGTAATACTGTTTGTCATTAGAGTAAATCCGTCATTATCTTGTACCGTTATAGTGTAAGTATCTGCACTCAAACCGCTAAAAATATTAGAATTTTGAGGTGTACCTCCATTTAAAGAATAGGTATATGGCTCATTTCCTCCTGCTGCATTTATGGTAATTGTTCCATCGTCTTCATTATTACAAGAGATGTCGTTAGTTAAGACAGCATTAACCACCATCATATTGACTGCAATAACAACATTGTCACAATCGGTACATCCATTAGCATCTTGTGTACATATAGTGTAAGAACCATTTGCCAGACCTGTAAACATGTTGGAGGCTTGGTAAGTCATTCCGCCGTCTGATGAATATGTTAATGCACCTGTTCCGCCGCTAGCATTAACAGTAATATCACTACCACTAACACTTGGGTTAGAAATAATTTGCTCAGGATTGTCAAGTGTCACGGTATTAGTCATTACAGTAAATCCGTCATTATCTTGAACCGTAATGGTGTAAGTATTACTAGGAAGTAGAGAGAATACATTTGATTCTTGAGGAGTACCGCCGTTGATGCTGTATGTGTAAGGTTCATTTCCCCCTGTAGCCGTAACTGTGATGATACCGTCATTCTCATCTGCACAAGAGATTTGACCTGTTATCACTGCTGAAGCAGAAACATTATTAACAGCAATAATAACATCATCGCAATCTGTACATTCATTGGCATCTTGCGTACAAATAGTGTAAGAACCATTCGCTAAGCCAGTAAATATGTTAGATGCTTGATAAGTTATACCACCGTCAGAAGAGTACATTAATGAGCCTGTTCCCCCGCTGGCATTGACTGTAATTTCATTACCATCAACACTTGGATTAGAAATGATTTGCTCAGGATTGTCAAGCGTCACGGTATTTGTCATTACAGTAAATCCGTCATTATCTTGAACTGTAATTGTATAATCATTACTAGGTAAGAAAGAAAACACATTTGAACCTTGAGCTGTACCGCCATTAATGCTGTAGGTGTAAGGTTCGTTTCCGCCCGTGGCAGTTACAGTGATGACACCGTCGTCTTCATTTGAACAAGAAATTGGATTTGTTATGACTGCTGATGCAGAAACATTATTAACCGCAATAGTCTCATTTTTACAAGTTACACAGTCATTTTCATCTTTTACACAAACAGAATAAGTCCCATTTGCTAAATCAGTAAATACATTTGAAGCTTGATAATTAGTACCGTCAATACTATAAGTTAAAGTTCCCGTTCCACCATTTGCATTGATTGTGATCATGTCATCAGAGACAACATTCATTGCTGTAATTGCGTCTGGATTGCTAAGCGTCACGGTATTGGTTGTCGTTTCTAAACTGAAATCATCACGCACTATAACCGTATAACTTCCTGCTCCTAAGCCAGAAAATACATTAGAAGCTTGGAAATTAACACCATCAATACTGTAAGATAAAGGCTCATTACCTCCTGTAGAATTTACAATGATACTTCCATCCATATCTCCATTACAAGAAATTCCCATTTGTTGAGTAGCAGAAGCAGATAGGTCATTTTGAATAATATTGATATTAAAAATAGACTCTGGTAACCAGCCTCCTTGTACAGTAGTGACACTGTAAGTGAAGTTATCTGTTGTTGATGAAGAGCCGTTATGTGTGTACGAGAGTGCACCAGAGTTAATATCTGCTTGTGTGAAAGTTGCGCCAATAGTAAGCGTCATTCCATTCAAAATCAAACTACCATTTGCAGGTAAAGAAAGAACAGTGAATGTCAATTGAGCTGCAGTATTATTAGGTGCAGAGGCTTGTAAAAATGCAGATGTAATATCTTCGGTTCCTCCTTGAGTAACATTCAAAGCACTTGTTATCAAACTTGGTGCTGCTGGCGCTGCGGCATCTGCGCTACACCCAAATATACTCCAAGATTCTATTTGCCCGCCGTCCTCTCCAAATGCATCAGAAACCGTCAATGTCCAAGTACCTCCCGCTGGTTGACCATTGAATGCAGATAAAGCATCAATTGGCTGGTAAGTTCCTGAGATGGTTGGAATTGCGCCTCCACATTCATTTTCAAAATCCTCAGCAGTATTTGCTGCATCGTCGTCTAAGGTAACATTGATGTCATCCCCATTACAACCAAATTGAGATGCTGGAGCACCTGGTTCTGCAAACAAAGCAACTGATGTTCCATCTGGCGAAGTTAATACCGCACCCAAATCTCCTGCCCATGTGTGGCGTATAAAAACATTCACATCGACATCTGAGAAAATTGTTCCAGCTGGAATTTCTAAAGTAGAACTTACTTCTCCTGTTTCATCATCTGATATGACAACTGGAACATCTGACGAAGAGTAAGTTTCACAAGCAACTGCTCCTGTTTGGAATGCAAAGGAAGCGGAGTAACTACCTGTCCCGCAATCAGAACTTGCATTTACTTGCCAGTAATAAACAGTCTCTTCTTCTAATTCTGTAGTTGTTATCGTATTTTCAGCAGAGTTACCGTCAAAGATAATTGAGCCTGCTTCAAAGGTTGGAGAAGAGGAAACGATTACATTGTAATTTGTAACACCTGCAACAGCTTCCCAAGAAAGTCCTGCAAAAGTTCCTACTCCTGTCTCATTATTTGCTGGTGTTGTTAAATTTTGTACAACAGGAATACCTGCTGATAAAGACAAAGTAATAGTAGTTGAATTATTAATAGAAGCAGAATTTGCATTAACTGTAATTGTATAATCTCCAGCAGCTACACCATTCAAGTCACTAATCGTCAAAGTAGAAGTACCTGAAGGTGTGATTGGATTAGTAGAGAAACTAGCTGTTGCGCCAGAAGGTACGCCTGTCGCAGTCAAATTAATAGCTTCATTAAATCCAGCTAAGGAAGTAAAGTCAAAAGTATAAGTAGCACTTGCGTCATTACAAGTCGAAACTGTAGAAGGATTTGCGGCAAAAACGAAAGTAGGAACAGCCGGTTCGTCAATGATGAAGTTCTGATTTGAAATATCAAAGAAGATATTATCTGAACAGATTACTTTTACGCGTGCTGTTGTCGTTGTATTATTTGGTACTGCTACCAAATTAGAACCTGTATTAGGAACATTTGTCGCTAAAGTAATTGGATAAGTATTGCCACCGTCTAAAGACAATAAGATGTCTACATTGGCACAAGAAACAGGAGCTTGGTCTGTATTGGCTACATCCCAAGTTATATTTTGATTTTCGCCAACCATCCAAGTTAGATTGGTATTGGGGTTGGTCACTAAAAATGGTCCCGCATTACCATCTACTTCGATATTGACATCTACTTCATCTGTACATCCTTCACCCATATTATTATCACGAACAACACAACGAAACTCCATATCCCGTGTCACGGTTGGTAAAACTTCCCAAGTATCAGTCGTTCCAGCAATGATATTATCAAGACTAGGGAAATAGCGTGTAGGGCTTTCCGTAGGATTTAAAGAGCGGAAATTTGGGCCACCAGTATTAGTTCCTTGAGGAGCTTGAGTCGAAATTTCATTATCCATTTGCTCCCAACAGTAAGTCAATACACCTCCGTCAGGGTCTGTTCCTGTTGCTGTTAATTCAAAAGGCGTACTTGCCGGAATTGTGTAATTTGTATTTTCAACCGTGAGTGTTGGTGCAGCATTGGGATTGTTGACAATGGTAGGACAGCCAGCGCCACCACCAGTTGTAATATAACTGTAAACCTCAATCAGACTGATAGCGTGAAAATAAGGGTCACTATTACTCTGAACGTTTGGTGCGCAAATACCAGCATAGCCCATAATCGTAGATGCACTACCAGGTTCCATTGCTGTAGAAGCATTACGATTACCACCACAAGAGTTATTGAAAGTATGATTCGCTCCAAATTGGTGACCTATCTCATGCGCCACATAGTCAATATAAAATGGGTCATTTACTGGTGAGCCTAAGCCTGTTACACCTCGTGCTTTATTATTATTATTACAAGGAACACCCAAACCTGCAATACCGCCACCGCCAGTACTGAATACGTGCCCAATATCATAATTTGCGGAGCCAATTACATTGTTACAGGTCGTTTGATTTTGACCTAGCATAACTCCACCATTATTGTTAGTATATGGGTCTGGCTCTGATAAGTAAATAATCTCATCTGTATTATCAATCAAAGTCATCGTTACTGCAAAGTCTGTTTCGTAGACACCATTTACACGTGCCATAGCGATATTATATTCTGCTAAAACACTGGTAACTGTACCACCATGAAAAGTAGCATATTCTTGGGTACAAGCTAATGCTAAACGATAAGTACGCAATTGACAATCTCCTCCTGCTTTAAATAAATTGTCAGCTACAGTTTTTTGTGCAGCTTCTTGTTTTGTCTCTGCTTCAGTATGACACGAAAAGTCATCTTCTGCGCGTTTTGCATAATCGCTTCTATAGTATGAAATATAATTATCTATATCATTTTTAGCATAAGCATCAATGAATACAGTACTATGACGTGCGGACAAAATCATGGCGTGAAAGCCTTTTGGAGTGACTCCAAAACGAACATAAGCTGTCGGGTCATCAATGCCTTGCCCTGCATAAGCATGAATAGAAGGATATTTAGCTGCTAGACCAGGTGCCATGATAGGAGCGTCAACAATACGAAACTCTTCTGAAGAACCGTCAGGCATGGGTAAGCTCAATCGAACCTCCGTAGTCTCTGCTTCAGGAGTATGATGCAAAGGAGCTGCGTCTAAGATTTCTTTTAAAACATCTCCTTGCAAGCTCAGCGTCCTATATTTTTCGGGGATAATTTGACGGTCAGCGCTACTTTTATTTAAAGTGAATTCAGGAACATCCTGCCAAGGATTATTATTGTTTTGGGCAAAAGTCTGGAGAGTTAATAGTACAAAAAGTAAGATAACTCCCGCACGTTGTGTGCTGCTGTTGAACATTGAATCTAATTTTAATTGGTATGTAGTAGATAACAGGTGAGTAATAATGACAACAAAGATAGGTTTTCTTTCTAAATAAGGTTCAGTGACTTTTGTTTAGAGAAAGACAAAGGGAATGTAAAAAGAGAGTATAGTATGCAGTTTTCCGAAAAAATGTCACGGTTCAAAATAAGAGAAGGAGTCTCTGTAAATAGAGACCCCTTCTTTTTTTATGAACTTACAAGGAATGAATTATCCTCCTATTTTAGTTCTTGGTGGAGGACAGCCATTAGCAGCACCACCTTTAACGTTCTTAGCTTTTAAAGCATCAAGAATTTGTTTTTTGCTAAGTTTCCCTTTAAGGGTGTTTAAATTACTTTTCATTGGAGTAAAGTTTTTAAAAATTAAAAAATTAAGTGTATTGAAAAGCAATGTTAAAAGTATGTCTTTAGAAAAAAAGAGCATACCTCCAAAATGGAAGTATCCAAAATTTCATAGTGTAGTGTTTTTTCACATATTTCTAACAAAGCCGATATTAGGCAACAATGTATAGACAAATATCGATGTTTCCAAATATGAGTTGGTTTTTAATGTCACAAAAAGCATTTATTAACACTTGATTACAAAAAATACCTTTTTTGGGTCATTAAATGCATAACAAATTTAAAATTAATACGTAAAAAAGCGCTTGCCTTCAATTAAGAAGACAAGCGCTTTTGGAAAATTATCCTTGAAAGATTTCCTATCGCGTCAAGTACATGTAGCGATTTCTATCCAACTCTCTGAAAAATGGGTCAGTTAAATCGACAATGAAACGAATTTCCTCTCCTGTTGACTTCATCTCTGGTCCGAGATTTTTATCTACATTCGGGAACTTGTGGAAAGAGAATACAGGAACCTTAATCGCGTAACCTGAAGGCTGTGGCTTAATATTGAAGTCGCTCAATTTTTTAGCTCCTACCATGACTTGTGTCGCAATATTCAAATAAGGAACTTTGTATGCCTTCGCAATAAATGGCGTGGTACGAGAAGCACGTGGGTTGGCTTCGATAACGTACACTTTACCATCTTTGATAGCAAACTGAATATTGATGAGTCCTTTGATATTTAAAGCTTTCGCTAATTTTTCTGTGTACTCCACCATCATATTTACTTCCTCTACAGATAAACTGTATGTCGGTAAAAGTGCAGCACTGTCCCCTGAGTGAATACCTGCTGGTTCGACGTGTTCCATGATACCCATGATGTGAACTTGCTCACCATCACAGATGGCATCAATCTCGGCTTCTTTCGCGCGGTCAAGGAATTGGTCAATTAAGACATTGTTTCCTGGCATGTGCTTAAAGATACTCAATACATGACGCTCTAATTCCGCATCATTGATGACGATACGCATGCGTTGACCACCTAGTACATAAGACGGACGGACTAAAACAGGGTAAGTAACTTCATTGGCAACTTTTAAAGCTGCATCAGCGTCAGAGGCTGCACCATAGCGTGGATAAGGAATATCTAATTCTTTCAATAAATCAGAAAAACGCTCGCGGTCTTCAGCTAAATCAAGTGAGTCGTAACTCGTACCAATAATTTTGATGCCTTTATCTGCGAATGTTTCTGCTAATTTTAAGGCAGTTTGACCACCTAATTGAACGATGACACCTTCTGGTTTCTCTAATTCAATGATTTCCTCCAAGTGTTCCCAAAATACGGGCTCAAAGTATAATTTATCAGCAATATCGAAATCTGTAGAAACAGTCTCAGGATTACAGTTCACCATAATGGCTTCGTAACCTGCTTCTTTAATTGCCATGATACCGTGCACACAACAGTAATCAAATTCGATACCTTGACCGATACGGTTTGGTCCAGAACCTAATACGATGATTTTTTTCTTATCTGTAGGAATACTTTCGTTTTCAGAATCAAAAGTAGAGTAGAAGTAAGGTGTGTGTGCCTCAAACTCAGCAGCACAAGTATCTACCATTTTGTAAGTACGGCGAATGTCTAATTTTTTACGTTGCGTTCTTACTGCATCTTCATCCACGCGTAAAATCCAAGCGATTTGAGCATCAGAATATCCGTTTACTTTTAATTCGCGGAAAAAGTCAGCAGGAATATCTTCGGGAACGTTGTAGTGATTAGATAACTTTTGCTCCATTTTGACCAAGGACTTGATTTGTTTGATAAACCAAGGGTCAATTTTAGTCAATTTGTGAATGGTGTTTTCAGGGACACCTAATGCTAAAGCATCTTTTAAACGGAAGATACGGTCATCACTTGCTCTTTCTAAACGAGATAAAATATCATCCGTTTTTATCCACTCTTTCTTATCTGCGCCCAATCCCATGCGATTTTGCTCCAAGGATTGACAAGCTTTTTGTAATGCTTCTTTAAATGAACGTCCGATACCCATTACTTCACCTACAGACTTCATCTGTAATCCTAACTGCGTATCTGCACCTGCGAATTTTGAGAAATTCCAGCGAGGCATTTTTACAATTACATAATCCAATGTCGGCTCGAAGTAAGCTGAAGTTGTTTTTGTAATTTGATTTTTTAATTCATCTAAAGTGTAACCCAGTGCTAATTTGGCTGCAATCTTGGCGATTGGATAACCCGTTGCTTTACTCGCTAATGCAGACGAACGAGATACACGTGGATTAATTTCGATAACGATTAATTCCTCTGTTTCAGGATTTTGAGAGAATTGAATATTACAACCACCTGCAAAGTTTCCTAAAGAACGCATTGCATAAATGGCTTGATTTCTCATGTCCTGATAAGCGGTATCTGAAAGTGTCATCGCTGGTGCTACGGTAATACTATCTCCTGTATGAATACCCATAGGGTCGAGATTTTCTACCGTACAAATGATAACAACATTATCGTTAGAGTCACGCAATAATTCTAACTCAAATTCTTTCCAGCCTAATACTGCTTTTTCAACTAAGACCTCATGTGTAGGAGAGGCACTCAAACCACGACGTAGTGCTTCGTCAAATTCATCTTCTTTCATCACGAAACCACCACCATAACCACCTAAGGTGTATGAAGGACGAATAACTAAAGGAAAGCCAATCTTTTGAGCAGCTTCTTTTCCTTCTAAGAATGAATTAGCAATAAAACTTGGAGCTACGGCAAGTCCTATATTTATCATCAATTGACGGAAAGCTTCTCGGTTTTCTGCCAACTCAATTGCATCTAAATCGACACCGATGAGTTTACAGTCGTATTTGTCCCAGAGACCTTGTTCTCCTGCTTCAATCGTCAAGTTCAAAGCTGTCTGTCCGCCCATAGTTGGGAGAACGGCATCAATTTGTTGTTCCTGTAAGATTTGCTCCAAACTGGCAACAGTAAGAGGCAACAAATAAACATGGTCGGCCGTCATCGGGTCGGTCATGATAGTTGCAGGATTAGAATTAATGAGAGTAACTTCGATGCCTTCCTCGCGAAGAGAACGAGCGGCTTGAGTTCCAGAATAGTCAAACTCGCAGGCTTGACCGATGATGATAGGACCGCTACCTATAATAAGGACGGACTTAATTGAGTTATCTTTTGGCATTGCGCAACTTGGTTTGTTTAGGAAGATTAGAGATTTTTTACTCTTCTTCCTCATTTTAATACCGTTTTTCCAAATCGCACGCAAAGATAGAAGAAGGGGGTGACTTTTGAGAATGAATCTGTATTTCTTTTGTAAAAATAATGGGACTGTTTCAGGTCGTAATAAATGGGCAGGAAAAACGAGGAATTACTTGCTTGACAAGGGGGTAAATATGAAGTATGAAATATGAAATATGAATTTTTTATAGTTCTTTATCCATCAAAAAAGCCCGAACTTCCTGATGAAAGTTCGAGCTTTTCTTAAAAAAAACTGTCTCAATGCATTTTATCTTAAAACAGAAACGTTTCCTTTTCTAAAAATTTCGTTTCCGTCTGTACAGCGTACGCGTAAGTAATATCCGTAGACATCTGGACAAACAATTTCTCCATTATGTGTACCATCCCAGCCTTCTGTAATGTCATTACTCTCGTAAACTTTTTCTCCCCAACGATTGTAAATCGCAAAGAAAACTTCGTCTAAAGATAAACCTTCAACGTACAAAATATCATTTAAACCGTCATCATCAGGCGTAAAAGCATTAGGGAAGTAAAGGAATGGTTCACAGTTGTTTTCTACAACAACTTCTACATCTAATTCTCCCTCACAACCGTCGCCGTCTCTTACCGTCACTGTGTAAGTTGTTGTTTCTTCTGGTTTTGCTGTTGGATTATGTATGTCCGCATCATTTAGCGTCTCTCCATTATCCCATTCGTAAGTGAAACGGTCGTCAGGTGTAACAAAGAGTTCTGAAACATCTCCCAATAAAATAGTATCAGGATTCGCGTCTATTTCTAAACCTTCAGTTACGATTACTGCTTCTGCAAAAAGTGTATCTTGTAGTGAACAGTTGGCTTCATTAGTTACTGTTCCTACGAAGAAATCTTCTTCAAAAATAGGAGTGTCCGCAGGGTCGTCTCCTCCCCAATCCACTGTCAAACCGTCAGGTAATTCATAAGTGGCAACATCTCCTTCACAGATTAATTTAATAGCACCAAAGTCAAAATCTATTGGATATGCACCTGCTATAAAGCTTTCAGTTGTAGTACAGCCAAATTCATCTTCAATTAAGACATAATAAGTTGTTTCTACTTCGCTTACTGTAAAACCGTAAACAGCCTCATTACTGAGTACATTATCGAAATCTTCATCATCAGACCAAGTGTAGTTGACACCGCCAGCTACAGTTGCATCTACTGTTTCATCTTCTGATTGACAAAGTGAAATATCACCTAACATTGGGCTAGGTAATCCTTCTGGTACTGTTACTATAACTTCGCTTTCTTCTGTACAGCCTGTTTCTGGGTCTGTAATTATTACTGTGTATGCAGTTGTTTCTGTTACCGTTGCTATAGGATTTGGGGCATTAGGGTCAGATAAGCCGTCTGCTGGAGACCACTCGTAATCGTAAGCTGGATTAGCATTTGGAAATAAGCCCATTTCTTCTCCTCCGTCACAATCGACTAATTCGCTCACAGGTATTGTTGGATTGAAAGGTGCAACATCAACTGATTGCATTGTTTCTAGAACACAATCATCACCATAAGAAACCGTTAGGATGGCATCAATAGTACCTGCTTCTTCAAATTCTACAGAAGGATTTTGTTCGTTATACATTTCACCATCGATTTCCCAATTCCAATCTGTGATATCGTCTGGGTTGGAAGACATATCGGTGAATACAACTACAAATCCGTCTTCACAATTGGTTTCAAAAGTAAATTCTGCAACTTGTGGTTCTGCTACTTCTACTTCAATAATGATAGTATCTGCACAACCAACTGTAGGAATAAGAGCGACAGGGTAAATACCAGCTTCAGGAAATTCATAAGAGTTCTCTGCTGTCATTTCACCATTTGGATAATCAAAAATCCATTCGTAACTACCAGCAGAATCATTGGCATTAGTAAAATCTAATGATGTACCGCCACAATCTTGTGTAGAAGACACTAAGGCTGGGTCAGGCATAATCTCTGCATCGGAAACGGTAATAGTTACCGCTTCTGTTACGCTACAACCCTGTGCATTTGTAATAGTAACTGCTGCTGGGAATTCTCCTGCTGTAGATGTATTAATTTCTGGATTTGCAATATTTGTATCTCCCATGAAAATATCATCGTCTGAAATCCACTCGTAGGTATCACCGCCGCTGGCAGTTGCTGCTAGGTCTTCACCCAAACAAGCTTCGAATGTCTCAGGAACAGAAGGTTCAAACGCTTCTGCTGTAAATGTACTTTCATTTTCTCCTATACAACCTGCTGCATTTTCTACAACTAAAGTTACGGTCACTGTTTCACCAGCTGGAATATCTAGGGTGAATTCAGGTGTCGTAAATATTTCGTCGTTACTTGTTGTGTAAAGATAATCTTCAATATCCGCCATTGAACTTGCTGAAATATTGACTGAAATCATATCTCCTGTACAGTCCCCTGGAGTGATGACGACTTCTGCACTAATTACATCATCTGCAGCTACGGTAACCATTTCTATAGTTTCACAACCATTAGCATCAGTTACTGTCACTATATAATCTCCAGCAGCTACACCGCCTGCATTCTCTTCTGTTGAGCCATTATTCCAAAGGTAAGTTACGGGTAGTGCTGCCTCTGGACTCACTCCTACAACTACTGCACCTCCATCCATTACTTCATTGCAACTTGCATTTGAAGTCGAAGTACTTACAGTAAATTCTGATTCTTGTCCTACATTTAATGTTGTCGTCGTTGAACATCCATTGTCATCTGTTACTGTTACATTATATTCACCTGCGGCTAAATTTGAAACTTCTCCAGAGTCAGAATTGCCAATTCCATTTTCGTAAGTATAAGTGAATGGTCCATTACCAGTAGTTGGACTAATTGAAATACTTCCAGTTCCGACATCTCCACAAGCTGAAGGAGTAGAAGAACTTTCAAGTTCAATACTTTCACCTGGGGCAACATTTACTTCTGTTATATCTGTACATCCATTGTCATCTGTTACCGTTACGCTGTGTACTCCAGCTGATAATCCCTCTGTAGATTCTTCTGTAGAACCATTATCCCATAAGTAGCTTACGGGTTGAGCTGCATTTCCACTGACATCTACAACACTCGCAGTTCCATCCGATGCACCATCACAGCTTTCTGGTGTAGCAGACGCAGAAACAGAAAATTCTGCTATTTGGGCAACATTAACAGTCGTAATTGCAGTACAGCCTTGAGCGTCTCCGACAGTTACAGTGTATGAACCAGCAGAGAGGTTTGAAACTTCTCCTGAAGTAGGGTCACCAATTCCATCTTCGTAGATGAAAAAGTAAGGAGCCATTCCTCCTGTAGCAACCAAGGAAATACTTCCAGTTCCGTCATCTCCACAATCAGAAGGAGTTGTTTCCGTTGAGACATAAACTGTTGTTCCTTCTAAAATAGTAACGGTTTGTACACCTGCACAACCATTAGCATCGCTGACGGTAACTTCATAGTTGCCTGGTGCGAGCTCATTAATTGTTTCAGAGCTACTGCCTGTATCCCATGCTATAGAATAAGGGGCAACTCCTCCTCCTGGGACAACAGTTGCAGAACCGTCATTATCACCTGCACAACCTTCGTTATCGCTAAATGTGGTAATTGAAAGTTGAGAAACGCTACCTGTCGTTATACTTTCGACATCGGTACAGCCATTTACATCCGTAATTGTAACGGAGTAGGTTGTTGAAGCTTGTAAATTTGAGATGCTATTACCCGTTGTACCATCACTCCAAATTATAGTATATCCTGGTACACCACCCGATACTGAAACTGTCGCACTAATATCTGAATCGTCATCACAATCACCTGTTAACGTAATTGAAGTTTCAATTGCTGGTGGTTCAGAAACTGTACCACAGGCAGATTCTTCACAGCCATTGCTATCGGTAACCGTTACGCAGTAAGTACCTACAACTAATGGAAATGCATGACTACTAGTCATACCTGTATTCCAAATATAAGTGAACGGAGCTGTACCACCCGTTACATTTGCTTGTGCACTGGCATCACAAAAATCAAAACATGCGATATCTAGTGTACTGACATCAACCGAGAAAGCTTCATTTACTACATGAAACGCTACAGCTTCACAGCCATTTGCATCGCTTACTGTAAGAAAGTAATCACCTGGATTTAAGCCTGATATATTAGCTCCTGAAGCACCATTACTCCAAGAGTAAGAGTAGGGAGCAGTACCGCCTTGTGCGCTACCTGATAATGCTCCAGTCGTATATGACGCACAGATATCGCCGTCAAAGTCGATTGAAGCAACTAAAGCTGCTGGTGCTGAAAGTATAACAGAAGCGGAAGTACTTAAGCCATTAGCATCAGACACATTAACGGTATATAATCCGTCGGAAAGTCCACCATTAATAGAGCCACTTTGTCCATTATCCCAATTATAAGAGTAAGGTGCAGTTCCTCCAGTTGCCACTGCGGTAGCAGAACCATTAGAATAGCCATTACAAGTTGGTACGCTGGTCTCAAAGGTGATGGATATTTGGGCATTTAAGCCAAATGTCAGTCCAAGCAAGAAAAGGAAAATGCTCGTTTTGAGGGTTTGTATTTTAATGAAATTATTCATCATTTATATTTTTATGTTCTCGTCGTTAAAGCGAGAATACTTTTTTCAATTTTGCTTTAAATTCTTAGTAATCAAAGGACAGATTACCGTCTTTGCTTCGAATATCTATAATTCGAACGCGACGCTCACGAGAAGCCTCTGGACTGTATACAGAAGCACGTCGATTACTTGGCTTATCACTGATATTGGCATCTGCAGTAATCTCACCTTTTGGTGTTTCGACGAAACGTAATCTACCATTTTGAATGTATTGCATCAGTATCCCTCCGCTTACCTCTTCAAAGTGATTTTCTACGGAGTCTGTCCGTCTTGAAGTCAAGAATTTATTGTAATCTGTCTTTGCAATCGGACTGGCATAACCTTGTAATTCAATTTCAATCGTATCAACTGTACCTGCTTCAAAATAAGTAACCAAAGTATTTGAAAATTTCACCAGTTTATCGTAACCAACTTGAACTTCATTGTCAAAGAAACTCCCAATGGCATTTCTCGCTTCCTCTTTTTCATATCCTGTCAAATTAGTAGAATAAGAAGTCATGAAAGTTTCTTTACGCGTGATGTAACGATTGAAAGTGACATCGTAGGTCTTATCGCAAGTCGTGCGCGTTGTGCGTGGATTTGGATAATCATTATCAAAATAAACTGTGATAGGCAAGCCTGTAAATGGCTGTAGGTATAAGTTTCTGACAAATTCTTTTGGTTCGTTTAATCCAATCGTGCTGACAAACTTCATTTCGCTGGTTGAATAACCTAATTTTTCAGCGATGACACTGTATTCCTCACCGTAAGCAATAGTGTATTTACACATATTCGTCGTTTCAGGATTGGTTCCTCGATTGACTTCTGTGGTCGTTTTATTTGTCATTATTACCGTTGTACCATTTAGTGGTTCGCGAGAAATCGCGTCAAATGTGTAGACGATAAGAGTAATACCTGGAGTTAGGTAAAGATTTTCAGTAAGTGTCGTTGAACTGTAAATACCTTTTGTTGTCAGCTCTGCTGTCGCGGTAGAATAGCCGTCTTTCATTGCTGTCACACGGTAATCTTGTCCCAATAATAATGGAAAATGATAATCATTTCCTACTTCATTAAAGCAAATCGTATCTGCAATACCAGTAGTTAAATTCATTAATTCAATCTGTGTTCCTACTAAATCGCTGCTGTCTACACCATTAAAAGTAAAAACATCTAAATCTACTGTAATCGGCAAACGATAGATATCGTAATTCATACAATCTAATTCTACATCAGTACAAATTGAACCTGGACGATTAGACACAAAGTGTGCATTGCCAGAGGCATCGTCAAATGTATAGTACAAATCATCGTAACCACTATTGGTAGGGTAGCCTAAGTTTGTTGCTTCGCCCCAATCGTTATTATTTTTTTGAGAAGAGTACAAATCAAATCCACCCATTCCTTTAAAACCCATTGAACCAAAGTATAAAGTCTGCGAGCCATTGTGGAAGAAAGGCGTAACATCATCTTGTGCAGAATTTACTTCTTCGATATTTATAGGAACAGAAATATCGCCAGTCTCTGTAATCACGCTACACCAAACATCCATTCCGCCCTCACCACCAGGACGATTGGAAGAGAAAAATAATAATTCCATTCCGCTCTCAGAGTCGCGACCGAGTGCTGGATGTGTGTTATTTGTACCAGCAACATTTATTTTGTCTGAAAGTAATTCGCGTGTACCCCAACTTTCATCGGCTTGCTTGCGCATTTGATAAATCAAGCAATTGTATCCTTCCATTCCTCCTTCATCACATACAGTATAAACCAAACGGTCACCAGTGTCATTCACTTGATAATTAGCGACATTATTGTACTTCTCTTCGGAATGCATTCCAATTGCTTGACGGTTCATATCTTCAACTGTCTTTACAATTTTGAAGCGATTTTTGTCTGCATATTCGCCGTCTGTCAATGCGCTCGTGAAATATAAACTATTGCCTTGGACGAAAGGTGACATATCACAATAAACAGTATTGACATTTTCATCTAAATGAATAAGGTCTGTTGTTGTTGGATAGTTTTTTTGTTCCAATGCCCATTCACAATAGTCTAATTCTAATTGTGCGCGCTCAACATAAATTCCTAAATCTGCAGGGTTTTGGTCGATAAAAGTACTGTAAGAAGAAATCGCATTGGCATAATCTTCTTGACCTTTTTCGACATTGCCAAGTAAGAAATTGGTCGCCGCGAATTCTCCTGTTCGCGCCTCTGTTGGAATACCCAATAATAAATCCTTTGCTACTTTATGTGAACGCATATTGTAAGCAGAATGCCCGCCATAAAAACGCGCATCGTTACGTGTGCTATCTATTTCAATGAGGATATTGTAATAGGTTAAGGCCTTCGACCAGTTTTGTGCGTCGTAGGCTTCTTGTGCAGTTTCTTCGTATTGTTCCAAGGTTTGTGCTGACACAAATTGGACAAGAAAAACCGCTATAATGAGTGTTAATATTTTCTTCATTTTGGTGAATTATTCCCTTTTTAAAATCTATTCTTTTTCAAGGGGGGATTTGATATCTACAAGTAAGTTGGGCATAGAGGACAGAATGGTGCCTCACGCGGACGCTTAAATATGTAGATTAGAGAAAATTCGGGACCACCTCTATTTAGCGTTGCTGCTGTAAAGGCGGAAGTATTGATATCGTAGCTTAGTCCTCCTTGCCATTGTTTGTAATGGATGAGAACAAAAGGAATGATTGCATCGTCAATACGCCATTTGATGCCTGGTTCAATTGCAAGTTCTTTCGTGCGTGCGCTTGTCAAATGAATAGGCAAACCTGCACTTAATACCGTCTCTGTATGAACTCCTTGAAATTGGTGATTGGCATTCAAAGTCAAATCCAAAGCATCTGTTAACTGCCAAGTTGTCAAAGCAAAAATGCTCCAACGGCGCGGAAGTCTTTCGTTGGCTTCGTCAAAGAAATTACGTTTTGGAGTGTTTAAGTGAAAAGCGCCTACACCAAGATTAAGCGCCGTTCTTTTTTCTGAGGCTCTGAAGCGGTAGGTAAGTCCCGCATCAATCGAAGCATACAGTTTACTTTGAGTAGGGAAGACTTCTTCTGTTCCTGTGATAGGGTCTTTACCATTATATTGGTCCCCAAAACGCAGGACGGAATTGTCAAATGCTCGTTGTATTCCCGACAACATACCACCGATGATTAAACCACTTTTTTTAGTTAAACCAAGGGTGTAAGAACCACTTAAACCTAATTGAAGGAGATTCATTTTAGAGTCTCCTGCGCGGTCATAGTCGAACATCAAACCACCCGCCCAAGGCGTAAAAGGTTTGTCTTCGAGTTCTTTACGGACAAATTTCATGTCTGTAAAACCAGTAAATTGTGTGTAGCCAACAGGGACATTCGACCATTGCGAACGAAAATTTGCGCCGAAACGCGTATCGCCATCAAAGGCGCCTGTAAGTGCGGGACTGACATTCAGCGGAGAATTGCCGAATTGCGAGTAATGGATATCTTGCGCTTGAAGAGAGGAAAATGCAAGGAAAATCCCCAAGGCGAATGCAAGAAAGTGTTTAGAGTAAAATTTATTCACAGTTTTTGCTTTTGGGAAAACAAGCAAAAATTTGTTGAGCAATAATAAGATAGATACATAGACAATATTCTCAGTATAAATTATACTAAGAAAATATAGTGTTGCTGTAAGAGCATGTGTTGTTTAAAAAATGCTCTTGTTTTATAGTGTTTGTTTTTGTCGATAACTATCGTTGTAAAATACTTCAACGATTTTTAGTGTTTGCTTTCCAAATGAAACAATGTGTATGTACGGGAGAATGACTCTCCTGTACTTAATTCTTAAAAATAGAGATTTTGTATAGCCGAGACTAGCATTGCATGATATATATTTAATACTCTCTCGAAATATATCGTTGTTTAGCCTTCGTAGCTATTTGTTGTATGAGGCAGAATAATTTGGGTCATTCTGTGATAAAGTGTGGGAAATAAATTGGAGTAAGTATTCAATAACTTACAGATAGTAATAAAATTTAATGCGTTGAATTCTCATAATACTTAAAACAAAAATGGCAATTAAAAAGCAGAACGCCAAAATAAAATGCATTTATATGTGTCAAATGGGTATATATACTTGGATTCAAGGAGATAATCAGCGTACTAAACTATATATATCTGGAAAATTTCTTCCTAAACCATCATAGTCTAAACCATAACCAACTACAAAGTCTGTAGGAATCTCAAAACCTATATATTTTATGTCTAAATCGTGCTGTAACGCATCAGGCTTAACTAAAAGAGAGGCAATTTGAATAGAAGCAGGACTTAGTTCTCTTAATTCTTGTAAAAAATGGTTCATGGTATTTCCCGTATCAACAATATCTTCTGTAACGATGATGTGACGACCTCGTACCTCTGTCTCTAAGCCGATGCGCGTGGCAATATCTCCACTGCTTTCTGTACCAGCGTAAGAGGCTAATTTTACAAATGACAACTCACAATTACCTTTAAATTCTCGCACCAAGTCCGCGGTGAAAACAAATGCACCATTTAAGACTGCAATGAAAATTGGGTTTTTGCCTTCGTAATCCAAATTCAAATCTACACCTAATTGCTCAATGCGCTCGGCAATCTGCTCAGCAGAAATAGAAGTAGAGAAAGTTAAATCATGTAATTGTATCGTCTTGTTTTCCATAATATCCAATTTATATGCAAAGGTAGAAATCAGATAGACTCAACCTAAAGTATGTTCGTTTGTTTTTTATAAAAAATAAAGAACGTTCTCCGCAAAATCGTGTGACAGGAAAAAAATAAGAAGCTAAAATCAAATTTTTACTTAGTTTTTTATTTTTTTCATGTCACTTTCATACGATTTAGTGGAGAATCAAAAAAATAGTATGAAAAAGACATTAGTGCTTGGTGCATCGCCAAATCCTTCTCGATATTCAAATATTGCGGTCAATCGTTTGACCAATCATGGACATGAGGTCGTACCCGTCGGTATACGTGATGGGGAAATCGCAGGTATTGAAATCATCAAAGGTCGACCAGAAGTGGAAGGTATAGATACTGTGACTTTGTATCTCAATCCAAAAAGACAAGAAGAGTATTACGATTATATTTTAGCTTTAAATCCAAAGAGAATTATCTTTAATCCAGGAACAGAAAACCCTGAATTATCGCGTTTAGCGCGTGAACAAGGGATTGAAACCGAAATAGCTTGTACTTTAGTGCAATTATCTATTGGCGAATATTGATAAACAATGAAATATATAGACATCTCAATCACTACTCAACGCGGCATTCCTGTATGGACAGATAGCCCAGGTACAGTGGTCACGCGTTCCGTTTCACCAGAAAAAGATGGCGGTTACATTACCGTTTCACAAATTCAATCGGACGTACATACAGGTACGCATATAGATGCACCGCGCCATTTTGTTGCAGGTGCAAAAACGATAGAAGAAGTACCATTAGAAAAACTTTTGGGTAAATGCTATGTAGCAGATTTTAGAGGGAAAGAAAAGATTACGGCTGCTGATTTAGCCGCAGCAAACATTCCAAAAGGAACAACAAAATTACTTTTCAAAACCGATAATTCTGAAAATTGGAAAGAGCCTTTGCATCAATTTAAGACAGAATATTGCGCTTTGACAAAGGACGCAGCAGCTTGGGTTATCGAGCAAGGAATTCACTTGGTTGGAATTGATTATTTGTCTATTCAACTGTACACGGGCTCGGATGAGACGCATATTACTTTATTGAAAAATGAGGTCGTTATTTTGGAGACGATAAATCTATTAGAAGTCGAGGCAGGAGAGTATGAGTTGATTTGTTTGCCGCCAAAGATTAAGGATTTGGAGGGAATGGCGGTACGGGCAGTTTTGAAAGTGCTATAAGTATTTGAGTCGAAATTTCGGGATACGGTACAGGCAAAAAACAGACAAGACAGCGCATTCTTTCGGAAAAAAACGCATTTCCCAGAATAGTAAGGTATATTTGGATTTAGAAGCTGTTTGAGTTTAACTAATCTCATATGTGAGGACAATTTTCCGCCTGCTTTCACTTTTAAAATTCTTAAAGACCGTAGGGTATTGTCGGTTTTCAAAGCCAAAGCAAACGAAAAATATTCTCTCATAACTTGTCCGTATGGATATGAAAATACTTAAACTCAAACGGCTTCTTAGAATTTGAGATAATGGTTTCCCTTGAACTAATTTTAAAATCCAAGACCTGTTTATTATGCGTTTATCAAAGAACCTCTTTCTTGTATTCCTTTGCCTATTTTTTATTCAGTTTTCGCTATCTGCGCAAAACATTTCCTATATCAATCCAACATTTTTTGGAGTCTGTGAAACCGCTGAATTTCAAGTTCAAGTAACGAATGATACTGGTGCACCGCTACAAAATACTGAAGTTATCATTGGCTTTCCAACAGGTGTAGAATACGATAACGGCACAGCCTGTCAATCTACAAATTTAAGTGCTCCCGTTTTTTGTCTCGGCACAATCCAATCTGGCGAAACACAAACCATTACTTTCCAAGCACGCGCACTCTGTGATGCTATTTCGACCATAGACCAAGGTCAGCTTTTTTGCAATTCTATCATTCTCACGCACGACGGCGGTACGACGAGTATCAATCCGGATTGCTACGAAATCGACAAACCTTTACTTGTCTTTACCAATGTTAGCAATAATTTTTTGACAGGTACAAAAGGTCAAATTTTGCAGCGGACTATTACCATTATGAATACTTTGGGCGGTCCTTTATCTGAATTTACTTTTACAGATGCTTATCAAGAAGGAATTATTGTTACGACAGATTTAGGAACAGTTATTTCGAGTGCGAATAATACTTTAGAAGTCCTTCTAGACGGTGCAGATTTTAGTCAGATAGGGGACGGAGATGAGTTTTTTGAACAGACGGACGGTGCTTTAGTCATCACTGAATTTATCGAAATTACTTCGTGTGGTATTGGTTTGCCACTTAATTCTGTTTCAGATATATCTGCAACTTATGGCTGTTTTGGCGCAACTTGTCAGCAAGAAGAAACAGTGGCTTATGTAAATTTTGCACCAAGTACCGCTGCGCCAAGTTTACGCTATGAACCTATGGTAGATTCTCCAACTTGTTTTTGTGGAAATGAAGCGATACAACAGGTTCTTAAAATCGTTAATGAAGGCAATGAAGAAGCGACAAATATTAGTATTGAAATTGATGATGCAGGAATGCATACAGAAAGTTTTATGTTGCAATTAGGAGGAACGACGACTCCTTTAAATCCTAACTTTGCTGGATTAACAACATATGAGGAATGTGATCTGAGTTTAGCTTTATCTAGTTTTGCAGTGATAAATATTCCTGAATTACCCGCAGGCGACTCTCTTCTCATTCTTTGGGATGCTTATTTTTGTAGCTTCGATGAATGTCAAGAACCCGAAAATTCATGGTTTTATAAAGTAGATTATTTTAAAGGCTGTCCACCGCCAGCTAATCTATTTATTGAAATGGAAGAACCCATTCTCGCCTCTGATACAACAAGTTTAATCGATACAGATATCACTTTCGTTGAAGAAACACTAGATAATATTTTAATGGACGGCGAAGAAGTGACTTTCAATTACACTATTGACGCAGACCAACTCAGCGAAACCGAAGGAACATTTCATTTGGACATTGAAATCCCCTGTGATTTCGTTATCGATGACTTACAAAATTTTAATGCTTGCGGACAAACCCCTACACTTACAAATGAGTCAACAGATAGCACGGTCATCTACCAATTAGTCTATAATTTACCTTTAGAATGTGATTTTCTAATTCCTTTAGATTTACAATTTTTATGTTCTGAAACCTGCGGCGAGAATTTTTGTAAAGACACTTTGATTACTTCTTGTCCTGATATCTTATCATGTACTATTGAAATTCCACCGACTACCAGTGTTAATTATGTCGCAAGCTTTGATACACCTGCCTGTGCACGCGAATGCGGTGTCAAGATTTGTAGCTCTCAGACCGTAAATAAAGATTGCCCTCCATTTAGTTATTGCGAAAATATTATTCCTGGATATATAGATTTTGACTATGATTTATATCGCGTGAATAGTGGAGAAGGAGATAGTAATAATGACCATTTGCCAGACGGGGCTATTGATTGGAATTTGGCGAATCGTTACCACGCCATGACGGGCGATACTTTACGTAGTGAATTGAGAGGGGAAGTACGGATTGATGTGCCAGGTTCGACCTTTAATTACGGTCGTATTGATTTGAATATGGGCGCAGATGGTTTGTTTTTTATGACAAACAATGGACTTTTTGATAAAGAAACGGGAACGGTTCCTGTCTCGGCGACGCTTCGCATTTTTGACCAGAGTACAAATACTTATTACGATTGTGATGAACCGACTTTATTGCCCGCACCATTTTTTGGTTTTGGATACGATATTTCGGTGAATGATTTATTAAGTAATAGCTGTGCCATTCCACTTAATTTTCAATACAGTCAAGGCGATAGTATCATCCTTCTTTCAGAATATAAAGTCGAGTACAATTTACTGCCGCAAGACGCGCCTTTACCGCCCGTTGTTAACTTCAATTTTGAGCCAGAAGTTTTTCTTTATAATGAACCAGAACCAGAGGACGACGATTTATTTACTTGTGGTTGTACAAGATATGGTGTACAATTAACAGGGTATAATTACCGCATTCAAGAAGGTTCATTTGGTTTGCGTCCGTGTGAAGATGCAGATTATGGCGGTGGATATTTGTTTAGATTTGAATTAGGTGAACCGAATTTTTTCCCTTTCGAATATCGTCCCTTAGGCGCATTGACAGATTGGAATTTGCAGATGCCAGCGGATATTGCGATTACAGAATCTAAAATAACTTTCTTACGCTATCAAGACGGAACCGACATCACCGTTGAAGAAATTATTACACCAGATATTGTTGATGATACTTATCGTTTTGACTTAGAAAATTATCAAATACCGACTTTAGATGAAGGTTATGTTTTTCTTTTTCAACATCGATTTGAGAATGATTGTGATCTGTCTGGAAACTTTCCATTGTTGACAACGGCAGAAATAAACTTTGCTCTAAATCTACCCGAAGATGAAAATCCAACGCAATTAATTTCTCAATCTTCCGCATTAAGAATGCAGTTGCCAGCCTTAATTTTGGATACTTTGATTACCTGTGATATTAGCTTTGATAATAAAAACCGCTGGACTTTAAATATCTCAAATGAGTCTGATTTAGCGACGCAAAATATTTCTCTCAATACATGGATAAGACCCGTTTCAGAAACGGGAGGATTGGTAGATTTTGAAGTTATCAATACGACAACTGGTTTGCCATTTCCAAATACAAACGGTATTTTTCAAATTGGAGATATCGAACCTACACAATCTTTAGGCATTCAAATTATTGCGAATAATCAAAGCTGTGAAACGGAGAATGTGATTTTAGAATATGGTTGGAATTGTGAAGAATATAATGACCCAAGCGAAGAACCTTGTTTCAGTGAAACAATTCCTCTAAAAGGTATTTCACCTCCTGGAGAAATCGCTCTGGACGAGGATAATCCCATGCAAACCTTGGATTTATGTGATTTGTCTCCATTTTTTGAAGTAGAGATTTTTAATGCAGATTTGGGCGCGATATGTAACCCGAATTTAGAAATAATCCTACCAAATGGCTTCACTATTGAATCGGGAACAACGGAGATTTCCTATCCAATGGGTGCGCCATTTATGCCAGTAGGTGACCCTGATTTGTCAACTGCAAATTTAGCAGAATGGCAGATTAATAACCTCATTCCAGACATCGCAGAGAACTGCCTATCAGGTGTAACTGCCTCGCCAGATAATGGATTTACCATTCGCTTCAAAGCCAGAACAGATTGTAATTTCCCGTCGGGTTCTCGTCTGCGTTTCTTTACTTCGGGCGAACAAAATTGTGGCGATGTGAGCAATATTTCAACCGAATTAAGCGAAGAAATTTTCATCTCTGGTGCGGATGCGCCTTATACGACTTCTTTCAATTCTCCGACACAAAATCTAACGATTGGCTGTCAAGATACTGAAACGATATTAGTAAGTTTCAATTCCAGCGCAGCGACCTTGCCAGGCGACAGCATTTATATTTTCTTGCCGACAGGTTTGGAATACGCGCCAGGCAGCTATCAAGTAGTCAGTAATGCCTCGATGACGGAACCGTCGATTAGTTCAAGCAGCAATGGCATTATTCTCGAAACTGAAATTCCGACAGGAGAAAATCAAATCATTTTTCAATTTGATATTACGGGCTTGAGTGCTTTGACTTGCGACGCCAAATTCATCAATATCCAAACACTTTCTCACGCAAATGCTTTGTGTTTGACGAATAATGAATCTTGTACTGTTCCCGTCGTCACGGGAGATTTGAATGTGCAATTGGTTTTCAATCGCCCGATTTTTGAATTGTCAAATTTACAAATCAATACTTCCGCTGATAATATAGTCACGTACAATCTACAAGTCGATAACAGCGGGGCAGACACTGACCAAACAACTTTAATCGATTTCTACGCAGGCGGCAATATTGTACATACGCACAATATCGAAGAGTCAATAGGGAGCATAAATATCACAGGTGATTTCTTTTTACCTGCCAATTTATTATGTGACTTAACGGTTCTTATTGACCCTGCAACTAATTGTGCTTGTGAAACGGATGAATTGACAAATGCGAGTTCGATTGATTATGAATTGACATTTTCAGAGACTGTTTGCTCTGGTGAAATTTTAGAAATTGGCATCCCTGGCACAGCAGGAAGTACCTATCAATGGAGTACGCCAACGGCGTTTTTAGATTGTCCGACTTGCCCAACGACTGGTTTTTCTTTCGTCAATCAAAATCAAAATGATGCTTTCTTATCTTTCGATTTAACCGAAAATAACGGAAATGGCTGTATCATTAATTACAGTGAATTTGAAATCACGATTCCTGCACAAGTAGGAATTTTAAGTGCGGAGACCGAAATTTGCCTCGGAGATTGCGCCACAATTATCGCTTCTGAAGCGGACAATTATCAATGGTCTTGTACCACCGTCGATGACCCAACAGCACAAGTACAAACGATTTGTCCAACAGAAACGACGACTTATTGTGTAGAGATAACGGATGAATTTGGTTGTGTCGGAGAAGAAGAAGTAATCGTGGAAGTTCAAGCCTTGCCAATCGCTAATGCAGGTGCTGATATATCTTTTTGTCCTGAAGATTTAGCACAATTGCAAGCGGAAACGGGCGAAGGATATGTCTATCTATGGGAACCTGTCACGGCGGTAGATGATGCAGCAGTTGCCAATCCAATTTTGACGACAACGGAAGATATTACATTGACATTGACTGTTTTTGCGAATGGCTGTCAGACTTCGGATGAAATAAATGTCAGCTTTGGAGAAATTCCAGAAGTAGAAGTTTCGACGAATGTAGATGTGATTTGTGGAAATAGTTTTGCGCAATTAACAGCAATGGGTGCGGTGACTTATGAGTGGTTACCCAATCCAGATTTATCTTGTTTGGATTGTCCAAACCCACAAGCAACACCAGACGAATTAACGACTTTTTATGTCTTAGGAACGAATGCGGCGGGTTGTTTTGCGATAGACTCTGTGACGATTGATGTGAGTCCAGATCAAATCGTAACGACTTTAGACCCAGAGGTCATTTGCGCTGGCGAGGAGTATGAATTTTTTGGAGAAACATTAACAGTTTCAGGAGAATATTGTGAAGCATTTACATTGCCAATGGGTTGTGATAGTTTGGTTTGTTTAAATTTAACAGTATTGGAGGAAGTGGTGACAGTTGTTCAAGCGGAAGATTTATGTGCAGGCGGTTCCGTTGTTTTTGAGGGAATGCTTTTTGAAGAAACAATTGATACTTGTTTTACTTTTCAAACTGTAAATGGCTGTGATAGTACACGCTGTTTGAGTTTGACGATTTTGCCAGAATTGACTTTGGATATCACGCTCGACACGACTATTTTGATAGGCGAAAGTGTGCAATTAAATGTAACGGAAGGCTACGACACTTATAATTGGATGCCAGAACTTGGATTAACTTGTACCAATTGTCCAAATCCAATCGCTACACCTGACACGACGACTACTTATCAAGTGACTGCCACGGATTTCAATGGATGTGAACGCAGCGCGGAAGTGACGGTGACGATTACGACAGATTGTGATTTGGAAGCAATTGAAGTACCAAATGTCTTCACGCCAAATGGTGATGATGTCAACGATGTTTTCCGATTAGCGCCGAATAGTAAATTATTAGAGCATACGCAATTTGAAATTTATAGCCGTTGGGGGCAGTTGTTGTATACCAATACAGGTTTTGATATTTCTTGGGACGGGAATTTTAATGGTGTTCCTGCACCTGCGGATGCTTATGTTTATATCATTAAAGCGAAGTGTGAAGGGGATGATAAGGTCAAGGAATTTTTGGGAGATATTACTTTGGTGAGGTAGGAAGGTAAGATTTAAGAATACTTGATTGGAACGCGGATTTGACGGATGAGACACGGATAGGACGCGGATAGGACGCGGATTTTTCTATTTAGGCTTAGACCATGCTTGATTATTTTTTTGAGAATGATTGTTAAGATTTTCATGATTATTATGAGCCCAGATTGACACAGATTTTTTATTTACTTTTGCGCAAACAACTAAGCAAAAATCCGTGTTTAATCCGTTCAATCCGTGTGTATCTGCGTTCCAATCAATAATTTCTGTGAGCAAAGGCAGCCTAACAACTACCAACTAACAACCACCAACTAATGAAATTCAAACCTTACCGACTTCTCGGCATCGACCCTGGTACCAACGTATTAGGCTACGCCGTATTGGAAGTACAATCCAAAAAGAAAGTCAAGGTATTAGAAATGGGTGTTGTCAAAATGGGACATTTAGGAGATGCTTATAAAAAATTGGGTAAGATATTCGAGCGATTAGTAGAAATCATAGAGGTCCACAAACCCAAAGAAATGGCAATTGAAGCACCTTTCTATGGAAAAAATGTGCAGTCCATGCTTAAATTGGGACGCGCCCAAGGTGTCTCTATCGCAGCAGGCATCAGCCAAGGTTTAGAAGTCACGGAGTATGCGCCCAAGAAAATAAAACAATCGGTCACAGGAAGTGGAAATGCCGCAAAAGAGCAAGTCGCAGCGATGTTAGAGATGACTTTGAATGTTGATTTATCTTCTCATTATTTAGATGCGACGGATGCTTT
>CAZQTE010000013.1:14712-29232 GCA_964595615.1 uncultured Saprospiraceae bacterium | reverse complement strand
TTTGTGGAAACGAATACTAAATTAACGCATATTATTAAACGGAATTGTTTTGTTAAGGTTTTAATTTCGTTGCCTATCTGGATACAAATCTTCTCCACAAAACTTACAATAATTTGCATTATCATCATGTCCATCTTCGCCACAATTTAAGCAAGCCTGCGTATTCGTCGAAGCCGTTGCCTCCTTAATTAATTCAGAAGAAACAATCCCCGTCGGGACAGCAATGACGGCATAACCCAATATCATTACCACTGCCGAAAAGAACTGACCAATCGCTGTCTGCGGTGAAATATCACCGTAACCTACCGTCGTCATCGTCACTATTGCCCAATATATCGAACGTGGAATACTTGTAAAACTCTCATTGGTTTCACCTTCGATAACGTACATTATCGACCCAACTATCGTTACTAAAATTACAATGAAAAACAAGAAAATAGAGATTTTCGTTCGACTCGCTTTCATAGCGTCTACAATCACGTAGCCTTCTTTCATGAAATGTCCCAGCTTGAATATTCTAAATATACGCATCAAACGCAATGCACGTATAACCACGAAAAAGTGCGTTCCTGCAAAAAAGTAAGCCAGATAAGCAGGTAGTATTGCTAACAAATCAATGACTCCAAAAAAGCTAGTTGCATACTTCATTGGACTGCGGACTACGTACAAACGCAATAAATATTCCACCGTAAAAATAGCTGTTGTAACAAATTCAATAACATAAAAAGTATTGGCGTAATTAAGCTGGAGGTAACCGACACTCTCCAACATTACAACAAAAACACTAAACAAAATCAATAAAATTAAGCCAATATCAAAGGCTTTTCCTAAAGGCGTATCTGCCTCGAAAATGATTTCGTGGATTTTTTCTCTAAGAGGAGATAAGCGTTTACGTTGTTGTGTTGGCATTTTTTTGTGTAATTTAACGTGTTTTGGTGCGGTTTTTCAAAATTTTCTTTCACCTTTGCACTCCTAATTTCAGACAACAATTGTACTAC
Source organism: uncultured Saprospiraceae bacterium (assembly GCA_964595615.1). Lineage (GTDB taxonomy): Bacteria > Bacteroidota > Bacteroidia > Chitinophagales > Saprospiraceae > JAHDCG01. The sequence goes on along the minus strand of CAZQTE010000013.1, from coordinate 28,234 downwards.
TTTTTTCGTAATAAATAAAAACAATTGTGTGTTGAATTTTAACAATTATGGAAATGAAGGTTTTGGTTACTTGCCCACCTATGTTGGGTTTAATAGATGAATTTCGCGCGACTTTCGCGGACAAAGGTATAGAATTAGTCACTCCAAATGTAGTTCAGACCCTCTCAGAGGATGAATTATGTGAAATCTTACCTCAAATGGATGGTTGGATTATCGGTGATGACCCTGCTACAGAACGCGTATTTACTGCAGGTAAAGCCGGTAATTTAAAAGCAGCTGTAAAGTGGGGTGTAGGCGTTGATAATGTAGATTTTAGAGCTTGTCGCAAGTTAGATATTCCGATTATCAATACACCAAATATGTTTGGGGCAGAAGTAGCAGGTATCGCTGTAAATTATGTTATTGGCTTGGCCAGGCAGACCTTTCTAGTTCATCGAGGTGTTAAAGACGGTAAATGGCTTAAACCACCTGGTATTTCTTTGGCAGGACGTACAGTAGCCCTAATCGGTTACGGTGATATCGGAAGGCAAACTGCAAAACGTTTACATGCATTTGATTTAAAAATAAATGCTTATGACCCATTTGCGAAGCCAACTCGTGAGGAAATGAAGCATTATTCATTTAAGAAATGGCCTAGAGGTTTGGGGGATGCGGATTTTGTAGTGATAACTTGTGCATTGACAGCAGATACAAAACACATGATTAATGCAGATACTATCTCTCAAATGAAAGATGATGTACGCATCGTAAATGTATCACGTGGTCCAGTTATCGATGAGAAAGCATTGATTGACGGTTTGAAAAGTGGTAAAGTACATTCTGCAGGTTTAGATGTTTTTGAAGAAGAACCATTGCCTATGGACAGCGAGTTACGTAATTTTGAGCGTAATATTTTTGGGACACACAATGGTTCGAACACTGTAGACGGTGTACGTCGTGCAACTGAACAAGCAGTTGAATCTTTATTTGGATTTTTGAAATTAGACTAAGTAAACGTGAATTATGAAAAAAGTACTCATTACTGGAGTCTTAGGAGGAATAGGAAGTGCAATGGCACGCAAATTTCGCGAGGCTGGATTTTATGTTTATGGTTTGGATAAACGCGGGACTAATGACGAGCCTTGTGACCGTTTTATCCAATTTGACATTCATGAGTATATCAAGAATGTTGAGTATCGGATAAAATATGCAGAAATTTTTGATAAAATTATCCCTTCCTTGGATGTTTTGGTCAATAATGCTGCTGTGCAAATTCTGGATAAAACGGAGAATATTCGTATTGAAGATTGGCAGGAAACTTTGAATGTAAACCTTACAGGTCCGATGTTGATGAGTAAAATGTTCTTATCCAAATTGGAGCGAGTACATGGCTCAATTATCAATATTGGCAGCATTCATCATAATCTAACTAAGCCAATGTTTGTATCTTATGCAACTTCAAAGAGTGCTTTGATTGGTTTGACAAAAGCGATGGCCGTAGATTTAGAAGGGCGTGTACGTGTAAATGCCATTAGTCCAGCTGCTATTGAAACAGATATGCTTCGTGCTGGATTTGATAATGATGAAAGTGCACTGGATGAACTTCGACAAATTCATCCAGTCAAGCGTATCGGCTATCCTGAGGATGTAGCAAAATTGGCGATTTTCTTAGCTTCAGAAAACTCTGGTTTCATACATGGTGCAAATATTACTTTGGACGGTGGAATTAGCAGTGTTTTGAAGGATTTGTAAGCAAATATTGTGAAAAAGAACTAAGGTAAGTTGTCATTTTATAGTCGACACACTTCCGACTTTCAAATAACAACTTTCAACTAACAAAAAATGGCAAGACCAGCAGGCGCATTATTTGGTATTAATCTTTTAGAAGGAAAAGGAGGAATTGGGGAGAAGATTTCCGAAGCGCGTCGTTATATGAATTGGCGACGTAAATATGCAAAGAAATTACGCCAATTTAAGAACAAGCACAAAGGACAAGATTGCTTCATTATAGGAAACGGACCGAGTTTGAATAAAATGGATTTATCTCCATTAGCAAATTACCATACTTTTGGTCTTAATAAAATATTCTTGATGGAAGAAATGGGAGTAGACTTAAATTTGTCTTACCTCGTTTCGGTCAATCAATTAGTCATTGAGCAGTCTCATAAGCAATTTGAGGAAATGAGCTGTCCCACTTTTCTTTCTCACACGGCTGCAGATGGCGTTGTTGCTGACAAATCTCACATTCATCGTTTACATACGCTCAATACTTGGTCATTTTATGAAGATATTGCACAGCCCATTTGCGAAGGTTGGACAGTGACTTATGTAGCAATGCAAATTGCCTATTATATGGGATTTGAGCGAGTTTTTATTATAGGAGTTGACCATAGTTTTAAGCAAACAGGAAATTCAAACGAAACTCAAACCTACGAAGGAGATGACCAAAATCATTTTCATCCAGACTATTTTAAAGGACAAAAATGGCAATTGGCAGATGTTTATGGCTCAGAATGCAGCTTTCATTTAGCTAATTATCACTTTAAAAAAGATGAAAGACTTATTTTAGACGCGACTGTAGGAGGTAAGTTGGATGTATTTCCAAAGATTGCGTTTGATGAAGCTTTAAAAATAGCAAGAAAAAAGTAGATAGTTTATTGAGAAAATTACCTTTTAAAATTTTAATATGAAAATAGCAATTATAGGATACGGCAGAATGGGAAAGAGCATTGAGGAATTAGCAAAAACTAAGGGACATGAAATAGTTCAGGTTTTTGGAGGGAAAAATCCTGAAGAGTTTACTATTGAAAATTTACAAAAAGCTGATGTTGCAATTGATTTTAGTTTGCCACATACTGCTTACGATAATATTACAAAATGCATAGAGGCAGGCTTACCGGTTGTATCTGGAACAACTGGTTGGTTAGATAAATATGAAGATGTAAAGTCTTTTTGCATTGAAAAAGAAGGGGCTTTTTTTTACGCTTCAAATTTTAGTGTCGGTGTGAATATTTTCATGGAGATAAATGAACGCTTGGCTGAACTAATGAACTCTCAAGATGCTTACGATATTGAGATGACTGAAATTCATCACACTAAAAAGCTAGACGCACCTTCAGGAACTGCGATTACTTTGGCTAAAGGAATATTAGATAAAGTAAGTAGAAAGTCAAAATACGGTCTAATTGAAAATTCTGATAAAGAAAATATTCAAATAAATGCTATTCGAGAAGGAAATGTGCCTGGAACTCATATTATAAGTTACAAATCTGAAACAGACAGTCTAGAAATTAAACATGAGGCACATAGTCGCATTGGTTTTGCGAAAGGAGCTATACTAGCTGGTGAATGGTTGACTGGGAAAACAGGAGTATTTGGTATGAGAGATATGCTAAAAGGCTGATACCAAATACCTGATTTTCATTAACACAGGTTTTAATCAGTTGCTTAAACAACATTGATTTTTTCATTTAGTAGAAGGTCGCGAAACTTTCTACCAATAGGAATTTCTAAACCATTGACAGACAACAAACTATTAACAGTATCAACTGTATCGATTAGGTTTAATTGAACGATATACCCTCTATGGACTTGAGCAAAATCGTCAGGATTAAGTTGCTCCATAAATGATGTTAAGGAAATTTTTACAGCATATTTTTTGCCACTTAATGTGTTGACAATACAGTAATTCCCTTCAGCATTAATGAAATGAATGTCTTGCTGGTTAATTTTTACCAGTACACTGTTACTACGAACAAAGATATTATCCTTCATCTGGTATTATTAAGTACGTTTATAATGTCATAAAAACTATCTATGACATCGGCTCAAAGTAATTTGGACTATTCTTAACTGATGAAAAACATCATCAAATAGGTTGTTTTTATGGTAGAATGGAATATTAATCTGTCGAATAATTTACGGTATATTTTTATTTTCCTCCTAATAGAAAAATTAAAAACACCTAATATTTTAAAGAATGCCGGGATAATGGGGACAATATTAGGCATAATTTAAGCATAATCAAGCCTTTTATTGACTAAAAGGTGTTAAACGACTTACATTAAAGTTTAAAGCGTTCGAATACATATCTAGGTGATTATGTAATCTTGCATTACTAATTTTTTACTCTTTAAATTAACCTTTTTTGGTCTAAATAAGCAAGAAATTTAATATTATAGACTAATTAATTCTTTATTTCGTACTATTTAATCATTAAAACATACTAAGGTGTTCAAAATCTCACAAGAAAGCTTGGGTAAGTTTAAAATTTACTGTTTATCTGATGCTAAAGAAAATAATTGCGTAAAATTTGCTCTTGAAAAAGGTGCAACAATTTCTGATTTAAGACTAAAGGGTCAAGATATTTATGATGGATATAATAATTTTGAAGATTTAGACGCATTGACTTGGGCAAAAGGAATCTTGCTGGCTCCCTTTCCTAATAGACTAAAAGAGGGGAAATATTCCTTCGAAGGTAAAGAATATCAATTTCCTATTAATGATACAAAAACAAGTAATGCTCTACATGGTTTTATTAGTCAATTAGAGTTTTCAATCGAAAAAGTAGAAGCTAATAATACGAATGCGACAGTAATTTGTAGCACAACTTACAATGGTAATTATGATTATTATCCATTCCCTTTTTTAGCTGAAGTTAAATATTCATTAGATGAGAAATCTGGATTTAGTTTCTGTTTTTCAATAACTAACATTGGTGAGTCGAATATGCCGATTGGCTTGGGATGGCATCCTTACTTTTCTCTTAGTGAAAATGTGGATAATACTACTATTAGCCTTCCAAAATTGAAAAAAATAGAAATCGATGAAAATATGCTCCCTAATGGCAAGAAAACCCCCTTTAATGACTTTAGGTATCCAACAAAGTTAAATGAAATGGTCTTTGATAATTGCTTTCTTTTAGACCTTGAAACTGAATTTGCCACAGTTGTTTTAGAAGGTGAAAAGGGACGATTATTCTACCGTCAGAAATCTAAAAATCCCTATCTACAAATATTTACCCCACCTCATCGAAATAGTATCGCCTTAGAGCCGATGACATGTAATATAGATGCGTTTAACAATAAGGAAGGCTTGCAAATATTAAAGCCAAGACAGACTATTGTGTTGGAATGCAGCCTTAAATTAGAGGTTTAACAACGAATTTATTTCACAAATTTTAAGAAGAAAAAATTGCCGTTTTATCATTTACTAATTTATTTAAGCGAATTATCTAAAAAAACATTGCTTTTTAATGGAGAAGTAAGTTTTTTTCCTATCTTTCCAGCAGAAAATGAAAAGTAAGTTCTTTATGTTTTTACTTTCTATCTTCTATTCTTTCCCTCAATCGAGTCAAACATCAGCATCTCACAAAATGCAGTTTTAGTACAGTTCTGGGAAACTACACAATATTGCTATAGAAACACTTTTATTTTTTCCGTCCTTTTGAACATATTATTTTACTCGACTTAAATTAGTTCTTGACCTTTGGTTCAAGAATGAATTACAAATTAATTAACCATTTTTCACACATAAAAAATTCGAAGTATTATGAGCGATTCTATTAAATGGCTCCTTTGGATTCTCGGGCTTATCCTATTGCTATGGTTAGGTATCGGAGTGGATTCGTGTCGCGAAAATAGTTGGGAACCTATTCTTTGTGCAAACTGCGCAGAGAATGCTACTGAAGAAAACGTTCCTGCCGTCGTAGCACCACCTGTCGCCGAAACACGCTTACCAGTCGATTTTAGCCTAGATAATTCAACCGCCTTTACTAATCCTGGTTACGATGACTATCGAACACGGATTTTAGAAGGCTACAAGGAAGGTCAAATTCTCGAAATCACAGGGGATTACTTTGAGGGAGAACTTCCTCCAGAAGGATTTGATAACATGGGAATAGCACGTGCTGCTGCAATCAGAGATTTGTTAGTTCCTGACATTCCTGCAGAGAACATTCTTCTGAAATCTAATTTAATTGATGTTAAAAGCGATGACAAGTATTTTTCAGGTCATTCTTACCGCTGGGTTTCTGAACAACCTAAATCAGTTGAAGTAGTAGACGATTGTACCACTATTCGATTTGATTTTAATTCTGCTGATGGCAATTTGAATGCTGAAATACTAGCAAGATTAGATGAAATAGCACAAAGAGTCCGAAAGACAGGTGAGAAAATCACTATTACAGGTCATACTGATGATGTAGGTGATGAGGATATGAATATGAGTTTAGGACGAAAGCGGGCTATGGATATTCGACGTGAGTTTATCAATCGAAGAGTTCTAAGGGAACAAATTGATCCGACATCAAGAGGCGAAAGTGAACCTATCGCATCCAATGATAGCGATAGAGGACGTGCAGAAAATCGCCGTGTCGAAGTTTGTTTAAGTGAATAATCAAGACCAATTATTTTAAATGAGGTCTTCAAAATATAAAAAACATGTATTCTGAAATATTATTAGTGGCATGTACTTCATGTCTAATTAAGTTTTTAGCTTTAATGCTATGTGCATTAGCATTAGGACTGCTCGCTGGCTGGTGGCTATGGGGCAAATACAAATCAATGGTTGATGGTTTGAAAACCGAAATCAAAGGCTTAAAAAATAAGCTGAATGAACGTGAAAAAGATTTTGCTAGTTTAAAATATGCTCATGATGAGTTAGAGAAGGATAATAGCGGCATGCGTTCCAGTTTAGCTGGATGCGAAGGAGATAGAGCAGCATTGCAAGCTTCGCTTAATCGTTCAAAAAGTGAATTAGCCGCTGCGACAGCCGCTGCTGCAACAGCTACAGCAGGTGCAAGTTATTCTGCTGGGATTGCAGCAGATGAAGTAGAAGATAAAGCAGAAGTTGAAGAAGTAAAGGATAGTACAGAATCGGCAGCAACAGAAACAGTTGTAGCTGCGGCGAAAGAGGAGGCAGATAAGGAAGACGATTACTTACCATGTAAAGAATATGAAGGTCGCACTGTCAATGACAAAAAGAACAATGTTGCCTTATTTAAACATGATAACGGGCAATTTTACTTTGCACTATATAATGCAGAAGGTGGCGTTCGTTTACGTTCGGAAGGTTTTAGAACGGCAAAGGAGAGAGACCAAGAATTGTCTGGTGTATTGAAGTACAATGATTACGAAAATATGTACCAGCGTATTGGCAAAGGCAAGTATTTCATTGATGTTTTATTTGATGATACAGGTCGTGAAGTTGGACGTAGTTGTTTACAGAAAGTAGAAGCTGAGTCTGGAAATGCTACAGAATTGGGTACTAGTGTTAAAGACACAGCAAGCGACTCAGGTTCTAGTACGCTTGGTTTTGCATCTTATGGTAATTATTTTGATAGAGACAATCTGCAAATTATTGAAGGAATTGGACCGAAAATTTCTAGAACTTTGCAGTCTGCTGGTGTTAAAAACTGGGGAGACTTATCAGGGAAATCTGCAACAGAATTAGAAGCAATTCTTACTGCTGCAAAGATTAATACCAAAATTAATAATCCTAAAACTTGGCCAGAGCAAGCACGTTTAGCTAATGAAGGGGAATGGGAAGAATTGGTGAAATATCAAAAATTCCTTGACACTGGAATGGAATCTAAAGGTGACTTTGAAACGCCAGCAAAAGTTGAAAAATTATATTTGAAGGCTATAGGATTTGCAGGTGCTAAACCTGAGAATTTGAAAGTTATCGAAGGCATCGGACCTAAAATTGAAGGCTTGCTAAAAGCTGGTGGAATTAATAATTGGTCTGATTTAGCAGCAGCAGAAGTTGCCAAAATTCAAGATATCCTTAATGCCGCTGGACCTCGCTATAAATTAGCGAATCCTGCAACATGGCCACGTCAAGCAGCTTATGCAGCAGAAGGCAAATGGTCTGAATTGAAGAGTTATCAAGATAGCTTGAATGGCGGACGTTAGTTAGATTGTTGGCTTTAATAGTCAATATCTGAAACTATACTACAAGTAAAAATCCCTGCTAAACGGAAGTTTGGCAGGGATTTTCTATTTTAGCTAAGAGTTATTCTTTAAATGACCCTCATTATTTTAAAAGAGAATCTACATCATTCATTTTCAAACTAAAAGCATCTGCTACTCCTTGGTAACATACTTTACCTTTAATGATATTTAATCCTTTCTTTAGACTTTCATCAGCTTTACAGGCTTTTTTCCAACCATTATCAGCTAATTTTAGTGCGTAAGGGAGTGTTGCATTTGTGAGGGCAATAGTTGAGGTGTAAGGAACAGCACCAGGCATATTAGCTACACAATAGTGAACAACATCATCAATGATGAAGGTCGGATTTTCGTGAGTAGTAGGTTTACAAGTCTCAATACATCCCCCTTGGTCAACAGCTACATCAACGACAACGGTTCCTGGACGCATATCTTTTAGCATCTCACGTGTAATTAAATTAGGAGCTTTTGCACCTGGAATTAATACTGCACCAACGATTAAGTCATGATTTTTAATCAAATGACGGATATTATATTCATTAGAGTACATTGTGATAACGTTGGCAGGCATGATGTCACTTAATTCACGCAAACGGTTCAGGCTAATATCTAAGATTGTTACCTGCGCGCCTAATCCCGCTGCCATTTTAGCAGCCTGAGTACCTACGATACCGCCACCCAATACAAGTACCTTACCTGGAGGTACACCCGGTACACCACCCAAAAGAACGCCACGTCCTTTTACTGGTTTCTCCAAATAACGCGCCCCTTGTTGAATAGACATACGACCTGCCACTTCCGACATTGGTATTAACAATGGTAATTTTCTATCTGGTGTTTCTACTGTTTCATAAGCTAAGCAAACTGATTTACTTTTAATCATTGCCTTGGTTAGTGGCTCATGACTCGCAAAATGGAAATATGTGAAGACAAGTTGGTCTTTTTTGATAAGTTTATACTCTGGCTCGATAGGTTCTTTTACCTTCATTATCATTTCAGCAATATCATAAACTTTTTCTATGGTCTTGAGAATTTTCGCACCAGCGTCTTTATACTCTTGATCTGAAAAACCGCTTCCAATACCAGCAGTTGATTGGACATATACTTTGTGTCCACGTTTTGTTAGTTCAAATGCGCCAGATGGTGTTAAGGCTACACGATTTTCGTTATTTTTGATTTCCTTCGGAACTCCGATAATCATATTCAATTCGATTTAATTACGCTTCCGAATATTACTTAATCGGAAGGGTGGTGTGGTTTTAATTGATTGAAAATCAAGACATTAAATCGTATGGATGAAATGCCTGCTAAAAGACAGAAATGTACAAAATTGATAGATTTTCATTTGTCTTAAGTTAGCAAGGCAAAAGTAAGAAAAGGAATTGAGATATGGCGAAGTTTTTTTACGATTTGCAAGCTGATATCTGGAAAAAGGAAAACGCTATTTGGATGTCAAACCAAATAGCGCTTTGCTGAAATTACTTTTATTTTAAAAATTCTTTCGATAAGAGAGAGAACTTAATAAGTATTGTCGCCTTTCAAGGTCATTTTTCAGAGTCTTTAAGTTAGCTTTCGCTACGATTCCTAGACTGATTTCATTACTATGAGCAAAGGTTTTTCCAATTTCTAAACTTAATTTTCCTGTAAATACTCCACCTCTTGTATCTGATATATCTCCTAAATCTTGATAGTTGCCAAAAGAAGAAATATCGTCTAAATACACCTTACCATTACTAGTTTGATACAATGTAAATTCACCGCCAGCAGATGCACGTAAATTAAAGTTGGATTGGAACTTTTTCTCCTTTCCAAAGTCAACACCCACAAAAGCTTGACGATACCGTTGGTAAAATTTGCCAGTACTATTCTCAACTCTATTGATTAATGCTTCTCCTTTTATTTCTTCTGTAGTACCGTCAGGATACCTATTTATTTGCAATAGTTGGTCATTCATTTGAACCAAATTTGCAACAATGGAATTGTCTTGAAATAAATCGCTTGTCTGTGAATATCCAATATTGAAACGCGTAAACCACGATTTCTTATTTTTTATTTGGTAAAAGAATTGTCCAGACCAAGCATCCAATGGTGTTTCTGCTTCATCTCTTCTTTGCAAATAGGGACTATTAATTCCACGACCGATTGGAGAATTTCTAAAAGACTTTCCATAATTGAATGTGATACCAATCGTATGTAAGTTTTGAAAAGTTCCTCTAAAGTCACACTCGATATTATGATGAACCACCTTAGTTTCTAAAGAAGGAATATCTTTTTCTAAGTACTCTAGTAAAACTATAGTGGGGTAGAGTTCTGGTGCTTCTGTATTTCTATCAAGCTTTGAAAGCCTAGATTTTTCTTTTTCAATTAATGTAACAGGTCGAGTGTTTGGAAATTTTTTATTGTTGCTATTTATTTCGTTTGACTTTTCTGATAAATTATTTACCTTTTCCAAAGTTTTCTTTCTAAGTTCACCTGCTGTTTTTTTAATATTATGCTCCAGCTTTTTAGTTGTTTTCGAATTGCTATTATTTGTCTGATTATCAGTTAGTTGTAGGTCTTCTCTTGTTTGGGCTTGAGTAGTTTTATTATCCAAAAGGGCAGTAGCTTCATTTTCTACAAAGTTTGTTTTTCTAAGTGAACTAAAAACTAAGCTAATCCCAATAAATAGTACTGCAAGACCAGCACCTAACCACCAAAAAATGCCAGTTCTACGCTTTTGCTTTTTCGGTTGACGGCGTTCTTCTAAGTCTGCCCAAGTGGCATGTAAATCCAGTTCAGAATCAAAATTCTTAAACCGTTCATTCATTTTATCTTCAAACCAATTATCCTTCATGATACCAATTTTCAGTCGTAGTTTTTTTGGTTCTCCGTCAAATCGTGTGAAAGTGACAGGAAAAAAATAAAAAACTAAGTAATTATTTGATTTCAGCTTTTTCCTTTTTTCCTGTCACACGATTTGACGAAGAACAGTTTTTTTTTGTAAAATGGATTTTAGGTGTCGCTTAGCACGTGTATATTGAGAGCGAGATGTGCCCTCTGAAATATCTAATTGCTCAGCTATTTCGCGGTGCTTCAATCCTTCAAAAATGTATAAATTAACTATTTGTCTATATCCCTCAGGTAACTCTCGAATACTTGCCAAAAGAGTTTCATTTGTTAAATCATCAAAAGCATCTTCCTCTATTTCTTCTTCATAATCTGGAAGAACATCAGGATAACTTATTGATACAGAGCGCTTTTCTTTTCTCAAATGGGATAAGGCAACATTCGTACAGACTCTGTGAATCCATGCTCCAAATTCACCTCGTTCAGAGTCATATTGATACATTTTTTCAAATATCTGAATGAAGCAATCTTGCATCAAATCTTTAGCTACCGACTCTTGTGACACATAACGACGACATAGGGTCAATACCTTGCCTGCATACTTGAAAAACAAGTGTTTTTCAGCATCAGAATTGCCTTTGAGGCAGGATTGTATGAGGTCTTTGTCTGTCAAACAAAAAGGGTTTATTAATAGTGCTTTGAATTATTAAATTTTAGATCTTGGACAAGCTCTTAGTAGAACTAATTGTCCAAGATCTAATATCTGCCGCCTAAAATTACAGGATAGTCGCTTTGATTTCAAAAGTACAGCCTTCTGTTGTAGAGCCGTCTAAAGAATTTTCTACTGTCACATCAGTTTGTATCATGTGTAAAAGACTACCAGGTACTTCCCCGTTAGCTAAAACTTCAAGATTAATAATACCTGAAAAACCTGAATTGAAATTATAAACTACTTCCGCATCACCATTTATTGATACTTCATAACCCGTCGCCCAGTCTGGTTCTCCAGAGCCACTATTATTCCAGTCAAAATAGGTAATATTATAATCAACACTACCATTTTCTTGGACATGAGTCGTAAATACATTAATAGTTTGTTCGCCTTCAAAACCATAGGTAATAGATGCTGTACACGGAAACCAAGTTGAAGTCACACCTGCTATGGTAAGATCAAAACTTTCTTCTACCACATTTCCACAAGCCATAATATTTCCAACTTGTGTATCTTCTGTTAATGTAATAGAAATATTATCACTTGCTTCCATAGATGTTAAATCTACTCCAAAGTATACGGCTTCCCCTGCTTCACAGTCAGCGAAAGTTGCAGATATTGTTCCTTCCTCGTTAGGTGTTAGGACTTCACTGATAGTAGAACTTACTCCTTGAACGACAACATACCCATTAGATGAAGGATTACCATCACAATCTGTCAATGTACCAGTAAATGAAAACCAATTTAAATCAGAAATGTCAACAGGAATAGCAGCTAATTCTGTATCGATACTAAAAGGACCAATTTCTTCAGAATGTAAGAGACTTCCACAAGCACTAAACACTTCTAGTAAAAGAGTTTGATTTATAGGAACTGGTCCCGCAAAATTGCCTTTATCATAAGTGTCCATTATGCCAAACTCTCCATTTGAAAGGTTCGTAATTTTTATGCTCAAAACAGGTGTACCATTTACACCACCGTCAATTTGCCCTTCTAGGTAGATGAAATTTTGTGGAATATCGCAGTTCCACCAAGTAAAGTGTGCTACCTCACCAATATAAGCATTCCCCTCTAAAGTTGCACTACCTTCTTCTCTCCAAGTGCCTTCAGTAGTATCAAAGAACCAAAGTGGAATAGATTCTGGTGCTTGATCCTGTAAACTTGCTGGCACCGGAGTCGTCAAACGTGCATTCGCAGAAAGTTGAAGTGGGTTTCCTGCATCATCTTCTAATTCTACATTCATCATACCATAACTTGTCAATAACTGTGGTGTGTTTTCCGCATTTACTGCTGTTAAGTTACCAGGCATGATTTCCTTTAAGTCATCAATTGTAGGATCTAAATAATAAGCAAATACATTGACTGAGCCATCGTAAGGATTTCCACTTGCATCTATAAAACTATTTGCGGCAAAATCAATTGCACCGTTTTCATTGGTGCTTATTGTTCCACCTGTATCTGACTGTAAACTGCCAGATAAAACACGCTCTATGAGTTGAACAGTCGTTTTTACTTTGACACCTTCAATTGTTTGTAAGGTTTGCAATGCTGAAAAATAGCCTTCTTTTTCTATTTTTAAAATGGCATTCCGCTCTTTTACAGTAGAATTTAAAGTAAAAAAGCCATTTTCATCAGTTTGTATGTTTTCTGTACCCCATGTAACTTGGGCATCAGTTACAGAATTACCCTCCTTGTCAATTACACGTCCGTAAATTTTGGAATCTGTAAAATTGACAACTATTGGTGTTGGAGGATTATCTTGTGTATTGATAATAATTTCATCTTTACGACAACTAATCGCAAAAATTAGTAAAAAAGCTGAAATGGATGTTAACAGTAAACTCTTCATTAGAAGTATATTTTGGTAATCGAGTGAAATACTCGGTTTTTTAGATTTATTACTTTGAAAGACGCGCCTTACATATATAACTATGCGCTTTCCAGAAAAACGTTGCACCAAAAAATAATTAATTTAAAAAAAGGTGTGAAAGTTGTAATGTTCATTAATTTTAAAGTTGTTGCTCTTATTAATGTATAATAACTTTGCAACTTCTAA
>CAZQTE010000013.1:0-14612 GCA_964595615.1 uncultured Saprospiraceae bacterium | reverse complement strand
TTAAGCATTACAAATTTAACTTTTTACATGCCACAAATATCAAATAGAGGTCAAAAAGCATATGACTCTCCAATCAGAAGTTTGATTCCTTATGCTGATGCTGCGGAAGCAAAAGGTACAAAAGTATTTTATTTGAATATTGGACAACCCGATATTCCTACCCCCGTCAATGCTATTGATGCGGTACGAAATATTGATATTCCAGTTTTAAAATATGCACCAGCCCTAGGGAATACTTCATACAGAGCAAAATTGACAGATTATTACCGTCGTTTTGATGTGGACTTATCTGCTGATAATATTATGGTGACTACAGGAGCATCAGAGGCTATATTTTTGGCAATGATGAGTTGTATGGATGAAGGGGATGAAGTGATCATACCTGAGCCATTTTATGCTATTTACAATGGCTTTTCTAATATTTCTAAGATAAAAATAGTTCCAATTACTTGTCAAATTGATAATGGCTTTCAATTACCAGAAACAGCTGATTTTGAGCGTGTTATCACAAAAAGGACTAAGGCTATTTTTATCTGTAATCCAAATAATCCAACAGGTTGTTTATACTCTGAGACAGCATTGAAGGAGTTGGCAATGATTGTTAAGAAATATAATTTATTTCTTTTTGTTGATGAAGTTTATCGCGAGTTTTGTTACGATAATCAGTCTTTTTTCTCTTCCCTTAATTTATTAGGCTTAGAGGAAAATGTAGTCGTTATGGATAGTATTTCTAAACGATTTTCTGCTTGTGGTGCAAGGGTAGGGGCACTGGTGACTCGAAATAAAGCAGTAATGGAAGCTGCAGTAAGATTTGCGCGTTACCGCTTGAGTCCTCCAGGACTTGGGCAGATATTGGCTGAAGCAACAATAGATACACCAAGTTCCTATATGGAAGAAGTGAGAGAAGAGTATGATTTGCGTCGATTGACTCTATTTGATAGATTATCTAAAATGGAAGGCGTGACTTGTTATCGACCAGGTGGTGCTTTTTACAATTTTATTAGATTGCCGATTGATGATGCTGGTAAATTTTGTAAATGGCTATTGACCGATTTTGAACACAATGGTTCGACTGTGATGATTTCTCCGGGTGAAGGATTTTATGCAACAGCAGGCTTAGGAAAACAAGAAGTTAGAATTGCTTATGTATTGAATGTCAAAGATTTACATCGAGCGATGGATTGTTTAGAAGCTGCCTTGAAGGTATATCCAGGACGCACAATATCTGCTGTTTTAACTGCCAAACTCAAATAAACAAAAAAGCATCATGAAGCAATTAACTTCATGATGCCTCTTTTTTAAGTATTTTGACCTATAGGAATGCAGGAATATTTGCAGGTGAATAACCTACAGACTTCAGGGTTTTATCATCCTCTTTTCTAAAAACCAACCACTGACCATTTAATTCCTTGATATAGCTTTCGGTATTTTTATTCTCTAAATAATGTTTTTGAGTGGCTTCGGCTTCTTCTAAGCTCTTACAAGCCTTAGACATATTAGAACGCTGGACTTCATCAAAAATACCTTTAAATTTATCGCCTAAACCAAATTCTAAAATCGCCCCAGCCAATACATATTGAATGTCAGCTAAAGCATCAGCAACTTCAACCAAATCATCCGAATCAATCGCTTCTTTTAACTCATTTAATTCTTCTTGCAAAAGAGAAACGCGTAAATCGGCTCTTTTTCGAGCAGGAATTTGAGGTGTATCCAAGACTGGATGTTGGAAAGTCGTATGAAATTTCTTTACTGCATTTAAAGAATCTGGTGTATTCATTTTGAAATTATAATAGTGGGGTAGTATCCCCGTTTGTGTAATTTTTTCTTAATTGTAACTATCGACAATTTTTAACGTCTTTAAATCACAATTTCACTGCAAAGATATAGACATTATTAGTCCGAAAAAAAATAAATGCCTTATGAAATACCAACAATCTAAAAATAGACGTTTGAGTCCGAACATTTTACAACATCCAATCGACAAAATCAACATGACCATGAAAAAACTAAGTTTCTTATTAGGATTTTTGTTTCTTACCACCCTTGGTATGGCACAAAGCTATTTTACCGCAGGAGGTATTCGTATTGGAGACGGTATTGGTATAAGTCTACAACAACGTGTTGCAAAAAAAGTAACAGTAGAAGGTATTCTCAAAAATAATAATGCAAGGGACGAGTTTTCAGTAACAGGATTAATAGAACGGCACATATCTTTGATTTCAAGAAGACTTAACTTTTATACAGGTATCGGTCTACACAAAGGATTTGTACACAACGATGAGTTAGAGACGAAAGGACCTTTTGGTATTACTGCTGTTGGTGGGCTAGAGTTTACAATTGGTAAATTAAATCTTAGTTATGATTTTAAACCAGCCTTAAACTTATCAGGAGGAACTAAAGTTTTTTATCCTGATACCGCTCTTTCTTTACGCTATGTAATTGTAGGAAATAAAGTACTTAAAAATATGAAAAAGAATAAAAAAAAGAAACAACGCCAAAAGGCACGCGATAAGCGTAAGAAAAATGGCGGGGGGATTTTTAATTAAAATAAAATTTTTCTTTTTTAAGGGATATGTGTTAATTAAACACATATCCCTTTTTTTTATGTGAAATGTTTCACAAAAAAGACATGAATAGTTGACAATAATTTAAAATAGAGAACTTATCTTTGCGGCATAATCGCAAAATAGCCTATTTTTTAAGATTACTTTTCTTTAAACTTCTCTAATTACCCGACAACCTAAATTCGGATTTAAGATAAAGAGCAAGAAACATTTTACACAATAAAATACACCTCTAACCAATTAAGGTTTCTAATTGGACGAGTCATTCTATCTGTTCTCTCAAATAACTGAGGACAGACTGTGTTGATATATAACCACTTAAATTTTTAATCAATAATTTTCGTATGAAAAGTATTTTTACACGTTTTACAGCATTATTTGTAATGATGTGTTTGACAACAGCGGCTTTTGCTCAAGGTGTCACATCTGCATCTATTAACGGTAAAGTTTCTGATACAAAAGAAGCACTTATCGGTGCAAATATCATGGCAGTTCACTTGCCAACAGGTACAGTTTATGGTAACAGTACGAATATTGACGGTTTGTTCCGCCTACCGAATATGCGCGTAGGTGGTCCTTACACCCTTACTATTTCTTATACTGGTTACAACGACTACATCAAAGAAAATGTCTACTTACAGTTAGGACAATCTATGCGTATCAATGCGGTAATGCAGGAAGACGCAATCACTATTGAAGGTGTAGAGGTTGTTGCAAGTCGTAATGATATTTTTGATGGTAACAAAACTGGTGCGGAAACTAATGTATCAGAAGAGCAAATTGCTGTTTTGCCTACAGTTTCTCGTGCTATTGGTGACTTCGCACGTGTAACGCCTCAGGCGACTATCCGTGAAGGAAATGACGGTTTTTCTATCTCTTTGAATGGTAGTAATAACCGTTACAACGCTATCTATTTGGATGGTGCAGTAAGTAATGATGTTTTTGGTTTAGCAGGTTCAGGTACAAATGGTGGACAAACTGGTGTTTCTCCAATTTCTGTTGATGCTGTTGAAAGTTTCCAAATTGCATTAGCACCTTTTGATGTACGTTTAGGGGGGTTCTCTGGTGGAGCTATTAACGCAGTGACGCGTTCTGGTTCTAACAATACTGAAGCTTCTGTTTACGGATTTATGCGTAATGAAAAATTAGCTGGTTTGACGCCAACTGATAATGCAGATGTAACACGCGAAAGATTAGAGGATTTTGTAGGTGTAACTACTGGTTTTCGCGTAGGTGGTGCTTTAATTAAAGATAAATTATTTTACTTTTTGAATGCAGAAATGCAACGTGATGAAACGCCATTACCGTTTAACTTAGCGGATTACGAAGGTGATTCAGATCAAGCTACTTTGGATGCAGTTGCAGATAAATTACGTGGATTTGGTTACGAACCAGGTGGATATGTTAACAACCGTAGTTTCTTAGATAGTGATAAAATCACTGCTCGTTTTGACTACAATATCAGTCAAAACCACAAAGCTTCTATCCGATACGGATATGTAAATGCGCGTAACTTAGAGAATCTACAGTCTAATAATCGTACTATCAACTACCAAAATCGCGCAGAGTATTTTGAAAATACAACGAATAACGTAGCATTTGAGTTAAACTCTGTTTTCGGTGTGAAAATGGCGAATAACTTGAAGATTGGTTATACACAAGTAAACGACGACCGTGACCCTTATCAAGGTGAAGGTGGTCAAAAAGCAGAAACGGACAATCCTAACTATTTCCCAACTGTAAACGTGAGAGATGGTAGCGGTACACTTCGTTTTGGTGCAGAGCCATTCTCTACTGCTAACCAGCTAGACCAAAAGATTTTCACAGTTACAGATAACTTTGAAATCTACGCAGGTAAACACAATATCACGATTGGTACACACAATGAGTTTTACAATATGTACAACTTATTTATCGCATTTAACTACGGTGAGTACGAATTTGGTAGCGTAAATGACTTCTTAAATGACAGTTTACCAACGGATTATTTCCGTATTTACTCTTTGCGTGATAACGTAACAGGTGATGGTTCTGCTGCAGGTGTTACTTTCAATGCTGGTCAATTTGGATTTTATGTACAAGATGAGTATCAAGCAACTGATAACTTAAAGGTAACTTTGGGTGTCCGTGCAGATATTCCTTTCTATGGTGATACTCCTGACAATGAGCAGTTTAACTCTGAATTAGGAATTTTTGAAGCAGCAGGTTATGACTTACGCGGAGCGCGTTTTGGTAACTTTATCAAACCTCGCTTAATGTTTTCTCCACGTTTAGGTTTCAACTGGGACTTGACTGGCGAACAAAAAACTCAATTACGTGGTGGTGTTGGTGTCTTCACCAGCCGTGCGCCATTAGTATGGGTAGGTGGTGCTTACAACAACAATGGTTTGAGTCAAGGTTTGGCATTTGATAACTCATTACCGTTCAATCCTCAATGGGATGCACAACAGCCAGGTGATGTAGATTTAAATGCAGAAGTAACTTCTGGTGGTAACATTGATATTTTCGCAGAAGATTTCAAATTACCACAAGTATTGAAATTGAACTTAGCATTAGACCAAAAATTGCCTTGGGGTATGATTGGTAACTTGGATTTCATTTACAACAAAACTTTACAAGATGTTGCATATCAAAACATCAATGTAGGTCAGCCTGTAGGTAACTTGCAAGGTGGACCAGATGATCGTCCAGTTTTCAATCGTCGTGACGAAGTTAATGATAACTACGGTCGTGTAATCTTGGGTTACAACACACAAGAAGGTAGCGCATTTAACGCAACAGCATCTTTGACTAAGCCATTTGACAATGGTTTTTACGGTATGGTAGCATACTCTTACGGTGACTCTTACAAGGTATTTGACGGTACATCTTCACAAAACTCTTCTCAGTGGAGAGGCTTGGCATCTATCGGTGGTCGTAACTTTGACCAACAATTGTCTCGTTCTGACTTCTCTCAAGGTAGCCGTGTAATTGCACAATTAGCTTATGGATTTGATTGGAATGCGGGTAAAAATGTTAGAACAACTTTCTCTCTTTTCCACGAAAGTATCGAAGGTCAGCCTTACAGCTATGTATATGGTGACGGTGATGATTTGAAAAACGAAGCGGGTCGTAACCGTGAATTGATTTATATTCCTGCACAGCAGTCTGATATTAACTTAGTTGATGACGGTGACCGCAGTGCAGATGCACAATGGAGAGAATTAGATGATTTTATTTCTAATGACCCATATTTGAGTGAAAATCGTGGTGGTTATGCAGAACGTAACTCAAACCGTGCGCCATGGCAGAATGTAATGGATTTCAAAATCTTACAAGACTTTATGGTATATACTGGTGAAAAATCTCACCAATTACAGTTGTCTTTTGATATTTTCAACTTCACAAACTTAATCAACAAAGATTGGGGGCGTCGTAGAAGAGTATCAAGCTACTACAACTTGATTGAATTTGATGGTTTTGCTGATGATCCAGCTACTCCTGACTTTGAATACATTCCAGAATTCACTTTTGGTGGTGTGGATGATGTATCATTCATCGATGATGCTGGTATTCAGTCATCTCGTTGGCAAATGCAAATTGGTCTTCGTTACACTTTCAAGTAATCGAAATCAATAAGCATTTAGCTTTATAGAGAATCCCTGTCTACTTTAAGTGGACAGGGATTTTTTATTTACCTTTGGGCACACAACTTTAAATCCTTTACAGGGTTAATATTGGAGAACTTATTATCATCATTAGCCATTGTTTAAATGAAATTTATCAGTAAACTATTTCTATTTAGCGCAGCCATTTTTTTCCTAAACGGTTGTCTTGTTCCTGATCATCCATACACTTATCTAGCACCAGGTACTTGGCGTGCAGTCCTTCGCACCACACCAAGATATATTAGCCCAAATCCTAAAGGAAAGCCTTTGCCTGAAAAGCTTAATATGGAGTTTGACGAAGTCACCGATGGCGAATTGCCATTTAATTTTGATGTGATATATGAAGGCGAAAATGACTTTTATATCGAGATTCATAATGGTGAAGAACGCATCCGATTGGACGATATTATTGTAGGACGAGATCCAGCCACAGCACGAGATACTTTGCGCGTTGATTTTCCTATTTATGGGACTTACATCTCAGCATTGTTTGAAGGCAATATTATTGAAGGCACTTGGAATGATCCTTCAAGAGGAAAATACTCAATTCCATTTGTTGCAGTACATGGAGATGGACATCGTTTTACGCGTTTGCGTAAAGAACCAACAGTTGATATTACTGGAAAATGGGAAGTAATGTTTGGAATAGAAGGCGAAGACCCATATCCCGCAGTAGGGGAGTTTGTCCAAAAAGGGAATGATGTGACAGGCACTTTTCGCACAGAAACAGGCGATTTTCGATATTTAGAGGGAACAATTCAGTCAAATAAGGAAAAAGCATATAATAAATTGTATCTTTCGACCTTTGATGGTTCACATGCATTTTTATTTGAAGCAAAAGTGACCAATGATGAGAAAATGATTGGTACATTTAGGTCAGGTTCACATTATAAAACAACTTGGGAAGCTCAGAAAAATGATGCTGCGACTTTAACAAGTCCGAATGAGTTGACATTTTTAAATGAAGGATATGAGACTTTAGATTTTGCCTTCGAAAATCCAGAAGGCAAGATGATTTCTCCAACAAATCCTGAATATGAAGGTAAAGTTAGACTTATACAGATTTTTGGGACTTGGTGTCCAAACTGTAGGGATGAAGCGAACTTTTTGAAAGATTATTTAACAGAAAATAATAATCCAGATTTGGCAGTTATTGGCTTGGCTTTTGAGAAGTCTAAAGAGAAAGAACTTGCCAATCAAGCTATCAAGACCTATAAAGAAAGAATGAATTTACCTTACGAAATGGTCGTAGCAGGTAGTTCTAGTAAAAAAGAAGCCGCCAAAGCACTCCCTGCATTAAATCACGTTTTATCTTACCCCACTATGATTTTTATGGATAAAAATGGAAAAGTGCGTCGTATTCATACAGGCTTTTCAGGTCCAGCCACAAGCGAGTATGATACCTTTAAAACAGAGTTTGATGATTTAGTAAAAGAATTATTGGCAGAATAGTACTCGCTCGGTAATCAGACATCATTTTGCCTGACTACTAAAAAGATTTAAAAAACAAAAAACAGCACTAAGGAAAATTACACAACAACCTAAACACGGGTAATTAAGTAGCACTCCCTATTTATTTCGGTAATTTGACAAGATATTTTCCCGCCTATTTCCTCCCAAAAAGTAAGTCCGTAGCTTGGCTATGCACTGATTTTTTGAAGAAAATATGCAAAAAAATCTCATTCTCAAATTTTCCAAAATAAATAACGTGTGCTACCTAACACTGCCCAACAGTAAAATAGTGCATTTATGAGTAAGCAATTCATCTTAGCTTATTGTGTTGAGAATTCAAACATCGCAAAGGAAATAGAACAAAATTTAGGTCAATCAGATTACGTATTCGAGCATGTTTCTTGCTCGAATGGTGGTACCGCTTTGGGTGATGTTTTGTCTACAAAATCAGAAAAAATCATTTTACTGATTAGTGATAACTTTTTACGCTCAGCTGCCTGTATGAAGGACGGCTTATCTTGGTTTCAAAACTTAAGTACAGCTAATAGAATTTTACCTGTAGTAGTAGATGGAAGAAAACAGGAAAATGGAGCTTGGAAGCCTGTCCCAACTAAAATAGGTAAAGTAAGTAATGTCATTAAGTACATGAACTTTTGGCAGGAACAGTATCTCGAATTACGGAAAAGCAAGCGCAACGATACAAGCGAAGAACTTAGTCAAAAAGAACATTTAAATGATGTCCGCAACATTTCTTCTGAGGTTGGCGAATTCTTACGTCATGTACGCTCGTCACAACATTTTTCCTATGATGATTTTCGCCGTAATAACTATGAAGAGTTGTTTCATTGGAATGGAGATATGAGTTCCCATAAAAAACTTGCGGAGGCACCACAGAATGAGTCATTTGTCGAACAAACTGTTGATTCTGATACAGAAGAACCCGTTATTCCCGTTGCTGAGGACCTCATTGCTACTCCTGAAATGAGCAGTACTGTACAAGAACTTAACCCAGTCGAACTGGCAAAACCAGAACCTATCGAAATTCCTTCTGTAATTCCACCAATCGCAGCAACTGCAGCAGCTGCAGCTGCGGTTCCTGTTTTTGATAATAAGGTTGCTGATGTAGAAGAATTAAAAGAGGTTGAAAAAGAATCTAATGAAGACTCTTTTGAAAGTTTAATAAACGAAGTCGTAGCAGAAGAGGAAGAAAAGCAAGCGGTAGAAGGGGTAAGTTTAGAAGATTTTGATAAAGAGATGTTTGGGGATGATGCAGTCGAAATAGCTAATGAAACTGTATCCGTTGATGCTATTGCAACTGAGAATATATTCGCTGTCGAAGATGATAATGATGAAGAATCTACTAAAATAATCACTGATGCAGAAAAGCATAAGGTTATCGAAGAAATTTTAACGAGTTCAAGAGAAGCATTGGCAAATGATAATGTGCCTTCTGCTTTAAATATTCTGAAGGGAGGAACAGAACAATATCCTGATGAAGTTAATCTAAGATATTACTATGCTTATGTTTTAGCAAATTCAGCAGATAATCAAAAGACTGCAAAAGTTGAATTAAATAGAGTATTAAAACAAACTCCACAACATGCAGACGCTAATTATTTGGCGGGTGAAATTGCAGAATTAGACGGAAATTATATAGCTGCAAAGAGTCATTATTCACGTGTGATTTCTGTAGACGAAAAATATCCAAATGCACATTATCGTCTAGCTTCTATTTTAGCCAAACGCTTCAGAGGTAAAGAGGATCTTGCTGTGAACTACTTTAAAATAGCTGCAAAACAAGATAAAACAAATGTAGATGCTCTATTTCAAACTGCGAATTTGTATGAACGCAAGTTAAAGAAATACGATAAAGCAAAAAAATATTACCAAAAGGTTCTTAAATATGATGCTGAAAATGCAGATGTCTATTTAGGCTTGGCACGTACGGCTAGAGCACAAGATAAGGCAGATGTAGCATTAGAGTTTTACAAAAAAGCGGTTGAGATTGACTCAAATCTAGCAACTCACCTTAATCAAAGACTTTTCGCGCCATCTCTGGTTATTCAAAAAGCTAAACCTATACCAGTATCAAATAATTCTAACACGGCTGAGGCTACTCCAACAGCCAAGGATTTAAGATTAAAAGAATTAGAAGCAGACATTGAAAGATTGCAAGCAAAGCTTTCTGAAATGGAGCAAGAGATAGATAAGCAAAGCAATGACCAACAGAAAATTTCTACTTCTATCCACAAAATTAGTGGGAATGGAAATGGAAACGGGAATGGAACTCATGCTGTTGTTTTAGGAACAGATACGGAAGTATTATCAGTAGTAGATAAAGAACCGGG
Source organism: uncultured Saprospiraceae bacterium (assembly GCA_964595615.1). GTDB lineage: Bacteria > Bacteroidota > Bacteroidia > Chitinophagales > Saprospiraceae > JAHDCG01. The sequence goes on along the minus strand of CAZQTE010000013.1, from coordinate 4,601 downwards.
TAAAGTTGTTTTCATCACGGGAGCGACCTCTGGTATAGGAAAAGCTACTTCTGAAGTATTCGCACGTAATGGATATCGTGTCATTCTTACAGGAAGAAGATGGGAGCGTTTAGAAGAATTAAAAAGTAAGTATATCGCTGATTATCAAGCTGATGTGAAGATTTTAAGTTATGACGTTCGTAATCCTGTTTCTGTAAAAGAAGCAATTCAATCTTTAGAAGATGATTGGCGCAATGTTGATATTCTTATTAATAATGCAGGACTTGCCAAAGGCTTTTCTCCTATTCAAGAAGGAGATATGCGTCATTGGGAGCAAATGATTGATACAAATATCAAAGGACTACTTTATATGACTCGTGCGGTCGCTCCACACATGGTAGAGCGTCGTGGTGGACATATTATTAATGTCTGTTCCACCGCAGGACATGAAGTTTACCCAAATGGTAATGTTTACTGCGCCACTAAGCATGCAGTTGATGCCTTGACGAAATCTATGCGTATTGATTTGCATAAACACAATGTTCGTGTGAGTCAGGTTAGTCCTGGACATGTTGAGGAAACAGAGTTTGCTTTGGTTCGTTTTGACGGTGATGTAAAGCGTGCAAAAATTTATGATGATTTTCGCCCTTTGACCTCGCGTGATGTGGCAGAAACGATTTACTTTATGGCTTCACGTCCAGCACACGTTAATATCCAAGATATTTTGCTCATGGGAACGCAGCAGGCGAGTAGCAATCATGTCGATAGAAGCGGACGCTAAAATTTATGGATTGTGAATTAAGCTAGTCTTAGTAACGACGAAATAATAAGTCCGTCAAGTTGGACAGTGTATAATTTTTCTTAGTTTTGGCTTCAAAGCACGATAATTGTTGATACTTTGAGTGATTTGAAGTGAAAAATGAGGAAAATTTGACCTGTCCAGATGACGGACTTATTGTTTTGTCGTTACTTAATTCACAATCCTTATTTTTCACCCTTCCTGAACCCTCCTCTTGTATGAATTATAAAAAACATCTCCGTGAATACGAGCATAAAAGCTATAAAAAAGCAGGAGTTCAATTCTTAAATTCTCTAATTCCAAGTATTCTTCTTTGGATTTCTAATTTCTATATTTATCACCATCTTTCTTTATGGTATTGGCTTTTGACTATTCCTTTGACGGTAGGATTTATGACACGTCTGTTTATTATTTTCCATGATTGTGGTCATCAGAATTGGACAGATAATAAAGGGTTAAATTCGGTAGTCGGTCATATTTTAGGTTTTATTTTCTTTGTCCCTTTTCCTGTTTGGTCTTACTTTCATAATTTGCATCATTTAACCGCTGGAGATTTAGACCGACGGTCAGTTTTGGATATTCAAACGCTAACAGTCAATGAATATGAGGCTCTCAGCCCAGCTAAACGTTTTTCTTATCGAATATACCGGAGTGTTTTTGGACGATTTTTCTTCTTTACGCAACTTGTTTTCTTGGTTGGATTTCGAATACCAGCACCGCTCTTTAGTAAAAAGGGGGCGATTTCTATTCTAATCTCAAATGTGCTTTATCTCGCTCTATTTTTTGGTATAAGTCAGTTTTACTCTTTGAAAGATTTGTTTTTCGTGTTATTTCCAGTCTATTATTTGACCCTAGGATTTGGTGGCTTTTTATTTTTTATTCAACACCAATTTGAAGAAACTTACTGGGAACGCTCAAAAGATTGGAATTTTGATGAGGTAGCACTTTTAGGTAGTTCATTTTGGGATATACCTCGCATTTTTCACTGGTTTAGCGGTAATATTGGTTACCATCATGTACATCATTTGAGTATGTCTGTTCCAAATTACAATCTACCGCTTGCACACAAAAAACTAGTAGAAATTGGTGCAGAAATCCGCCCTGTTAGCCTCAGCGAATCTCTTTTTTGCATCCAATATAAGCTCTGGGATGAAGACCGAAAAAAAATGATAAAATTTTAATCTTAGCACTTTTTTATTTCAATAATTGCGTATAAATTTGTCTCTCATCCAGTGCAAGAATCACTCATTCTGTGCGCCATTTTTTTACGATTTAATTATTTGGAAAAATGTCAAAACCAAGAGTTATAAAAGATTACGAAAAATTAGAAGAAAGCGTTCAACAACAAATAAAGTTGGCTTATCCACGCGGCTTTCACAAAGATTTAGTCAAATTTAATAATGCAAAGGGAGACAAAGTCTCTGCACTTCCATTCGAAACAGATGATCGTTATTATTTGGTGAGAATGACTGTCGAAGAAGCACGCGAAATCGTCAAAGAGGATGATGATTTTGATGGTGATGGAAATCTAAAAGAAGCTATTAAGGAAGACTACGCAGGAAAGTTTGATAGTGAATTTGAAGAGGAAGGTTTGAATATTGAAGAAGAGTAGTTATTGCCCTTTTATTGTTGAGTATTTTAAGGCTTCACTTGTAATTTGTGGAAAGACTTAGATAGTTTCTGTCTGAAAACTCATAATGCTCTGATAGTCAATAAGTTAGACCTGTTTTTATTTGTAAAAGCGTCTAATGTTTTTTTATTTTTAAATATATAAAATATTGATTATCAATTAGTTGGTTTTTAGCTTTGTGAAAAACGGGAAGAAAAGCAGCAAAAATTAAAATAAAATGCGTTCACGCTTCGAGCAACAAACAAAAATAGGAGTTACCGCGATTAGTGAAGTAGAATTAAACTTTAAGAGTCGTCACAGCTTAATACCTGTTTTACGTGCCTTACTGTTCGCCTTTTAGATGAAGAGATGATTTATGAAAATAGGAATGCGAAAATAATAGATTCAGAATCTGAACTACTTATTTTTCACTTAAAAAATGGTTATTTGCCCCGACAAACGCCCATTTTTAAGCCAAAACTAAACGAGAAAATAAGCGGCTCAGATTCTGAATCTATTAATCTCGCATTCCTTGGAGAGTATCAGTTTTGATTGAAATTTTTATTCTTTGGCAGCATCACAAAAATTGCAGAAGCAGTTTAAGCTTGTCATTTTGCCTAAATCAGTTCGTCAGAGCAAGTTAGAATTATCGCAAGGTGAGAATTTGGATTATCAAAATCGCAAAAGGAAACATGCTTGTATTGAGGGTACAATCAACCAATTGGAGCAGAATGGTTTAGATGTTTTGTCCAGACTATGATACTCGTCAGAGAGGAGCGAAAGTTGATAAAAAAAGCACAGCGAAAGAGAAAACGGCTGCAAGCAGCCTGAAAAGCTAATAACTTTCCTATTTTTTCTCTTTTTTTGACGGCGTTTTCTGTCAGGCACTACTTATCCAATTCAAAGATGAAGGTCAATTTTCCACATTCCTTCTCATTGGCAGTATAATCTTTATCAAAACGATACTTCTTAGTCGCATTAATCGTTTTTTGTATCAAAGACTTGGTCTTAATTGTAGATAAGTCTTCATTATTCTCCGCATAAACAACACGTCCTACGCGATTCACACAAAGATTTACAACGATTTTTCCTTCTTCCTGAGCCAATTTCTTCACATTAGCACGATAAGTCACACGACGTCCGAAAATTCCATTTCCAGAAAAATCCATACCGTCATCACCTTCACCAGGAGTCACATCGTCACCGTCTGATGAACTAGATGCTTTACCATTTCCTTTTGTTCCCGCACCGTTTCCGCTACCACTTTCGTTTTTAGGAGAAGGTGTTGTAGTTTTCTCTGGTGTGCTGGTTTTAGCATCCGCAGGCGTCGCAACCTTATCTGCTGGTTTTGTCGGAGGTGTCACCACCTTTGTTGGCGTTTTTTTAGGAGGCGTTGGCACTTTTTTAGGCGCGGTTTTAATTGGAGGTGCAGGCTTTGGTGTTGTCACAACGGGTGGCGCTGGCGGCGGAGGTGTGACCTCCGGAACGGGTAATTTTTCCGTTTTCTCAGGTTTAACTTCACCACCTTTTTTACCAGACTCAGCGGGTTTCTTTGACGCCTTTTCAAATTTCGTTTCCGAAAAATCAATAGTCACCACAGACTCATACTTAGTTTCGTCTGGTTTCATGTTATTCATCAAAGGCAAAAGAGCTAAAGCAACTAAGCTTGCGCCAAAGAAAAAAGCAATCATACGGCTTTTCTTTTGTTCTTTCTTTTCCTGTTCTAGATTGATATTTGATGCGTACATAATATTTTTTTAGTTGACTGTTGACCGTTGTTAGTTGACGGTGTGAGTTCCTTTGAAGTCTTGTATTGGGTTTAATAATAAAAATGTAATCGGTTTTTGAATTAGGGGGAATTAAATTTGTAATCGATTTGAGATTGCCCAATAGTGTTTTAAAAATAGACTTGTTACTTTTATAAAATTGATTTCTGAAATTTGAATTTTTTCGATAGTTTTCTTCAAAAAATCATTGAATAGTCCCTCTATTGAATAATTTTTTGGAGGAAAATAGCGGGAAAAGGCATTTTCAGAAAGTGTATTTTATAAGAGTAACAAGTCTAATAGTGTAATGAGCTGCTGTATTTTCTGGAAGACGCCTTCTTTTTTTCTTTGTTACAATGTGAAGTGTGAAAGCTTTGTTAATATTTTTGTGATTAAGAGGAGAGAGCAGTGGACTGAGAATAGAGATGTTAGGCTTTTTTCTTACTTT
>CAZQTE010000012.1:0-29943 GCA_964595615.1 uncultured Saprospiraceae bacterium | reverse complement strand
CAAAGATAGTAAATATGATGTTATCAAACGAATAAATACGTCAACCTACTTATAGGCTTTGGTTTAAATTATCCTCTGTTTAACAGACTACACCTGAAGGGAGGATTTAAAAATTATAGACCAATCAGAAAATCCAATCCTAATTTATATAACTGGACGCAGCCTTTTATAGGTGTAAATTTTTACTTTTTCAAAAACTATAGAACGCCATTCACATCTTACTTCTTTAAAAAAGATAAGATATTTCAAAAGAAGAAAGAAATAGATTCTGGAAGGATAAAAATCTAAGAAAATGGAATTTTGGTGTTTCTTCTAGTGGCATAAGATTAAAACAAGCTAATGAACTATCTGGGCAGATAGCTCCCCTCCGAGATTATACAGAGTTTTCTATTGTTCCTAGAGTTAATTATTGGATAAATCAAGCAATACTTATTGGTTTACAGACCACATTTTATCAATATAAAGATAATTACAATTTTAACATCCCTGAGACAAATGGTTTTGGATATGGTGCTCAGTTTAGAGTATATCCTCTTGCATTAAAAAATAAGCAAGAGTTTCGAGCCCTACAAATTGGAAAGAGAGGAAACTGGAATTTTTCACCTATTCTTGGAGTTGAGTTTCGAGCGGCTAATTTCTCTTGGTTTGAGCCAGAGTTAGCAGGCAAAGAATGGGAATATTTTGATTTTCAACCTAATGCTGGCTTCGTTTTAGCTTACAAACGCGCATTCAATTTATTTTGGTCGATAGGTCCAACTATTGGTTTAAAAAAAATCAACCCTACCAATGTGGTTATTGTAGGTATGGAGTATAATTTTGTAGACAAGGAATGAAACTCAACAAAATTATGATTTGAGGAGTTCAGCCGGTATTTTGTGTATGAAAAAAAATCATCCTTAAACTTAGCAGGGCATCTTAACGCATACGATTTTCAAAATGGATGTAAAGTTGATTGTAAATTTGCGCCCAGCCAAAACGTGATTTTTGCCACTTTTTTCGGATTTGTTGGGCTGCTAAATAGATAGATTTCAACGCGGCGTCATCCGTAGGAAATACCTTTTTGTTCTTAGTGTATTTCCTCAGACTCGCGTTGAAACTTTCAATAATATTAGTTGTGTAAATCAATTTTCTGACCTCTGCTGGGTATTGCAAAAAGGCAGTTAAATTATCCCAATTGCGTTCCCATGATTTTACTGCAATCGGATATTTCTCACCCCAATTTTTCTTAAAGACTTCTAATGCTTCTCGTGCAGCGGGTTCATTTGTCGATTGATAAATTCCCTTGGTATCTTTAACTATTGCTTTTCTGTCTTTGTAAGATACAAATTTAAGAGAATTTCTGATTTGGTGTACTATGCAAATTTGATGTACACTGTCAGGATAAATAGCTTGAACCGCTCTGTCCAAGCCCGTTAAATTATCAGAACAAAGGATAAGAATATCAGCTAAACCACGACTCTTTAGGTCGTCCAGAACATTGCTCCATGCGGAGGCACTTTCATTTTCGACAATAGACATACTTAAAATATCCTGTTGCCCTTCCATGTTGATACCCAAAGATATCATACAGGCTTTTGAAACAACCTTGCCTTCATGACGAATTTTATAATGTATTGCATCTATCCAAACAACGGCATATTGGTCTTCTAATGGACGCTGTTGCCAGTCTCGAATATCTTCCAAAAGTTGATTGGTAATTATAGACACTTGAGACGGAGAATAATTAACGCCATAAGTATGTTTAATGAAATCAATGACATCTACCTTACTCATACCTTTGGCATAAAGCAACATAATGCAGTCTTCCAACTCTTGACTCATTGATTTATTCTTCGGAACTAGTACAGGGTCAAACTCAGCCTTACGATCACGAGGAATATTAATACGATGTTCTCCTCCGGAAGTCTTGATTGTTTTTTTAGAATAGCCATTGCGTTGATTATCAGCAATAGGCTTTTGACCTGCTTCATAACCCAAATGTGCTGTCATCTCTGCTTTGAGCAAGGACTCAACTCCTCGTTTAAAGAGCTGGTCACGAAGTTCTTCAAAGTCTTCTTTGCCTGTTAATTGGCTAATCAGCTCGTCTAATAATTGGTTCGATTCTTCTTTCATGTGGTCAAATTTTTTATGCAAAAAATTTACCTGCAAAGTTCAAGAATAATTTTTTCCTGGTCAAGTCCCAAACACAAAATCGCTCTCAGTCCCGATTTGAGTGTCGTTTCTTTTTGTAGTTACTTAATCTATTCCAGTGACAAAAGTCACCCCTTCCCAATGACAAATCTTCCTTCCTAAAAACTCTACTCTCCCGACCTTGCAGCCAGAATAATGACCTTGTCACTGCAAATAACAAAATAATGCAATCTTTACTTGAAAAATATAACGTCCCTGCACCACGCTATACTTCCTACCCTACTGTCCCATTTTGGCAAAAAACACCTCCGACTGAAGATAGCTGGAAGGTTAATGTCAAAACCAGACTCGATAACGATAATGAAATTAGTCTTTATCTCCACTTACCTTTTTGTGAAAGTCTATGTACTTACTGCGGTTGTAACAAAAGAATAACTAAAAATCATAGCGTAGAAGAAAAGTACATTGATGCTTTATTGGCAGAATGGAAAACATACACGGATTTATCTGACAGAGCAATAGTTATTAAAGAATTACATTTTGGAGGCGGCACACCTACTTTTTTTTCTCCTAAAAACTTGACACGCTTGCTATCTGGCATTTTTAAAAATGCGGAGCGTCCAGCAGAGTATGCTTACAGTTTTGAGTCTCACCCAAATAATACAACAAAAGAACACTTAATCGCACTACGTAATTTTGGGTTTAATCGCATTAGTATCGGTGTTCAAGATTTTTCACCTGAGATTATGCATGTTATTAATCGTCGACAAAAGGAGTCTGACATACGTCATCTGGTTAAATCTGCGCGAGAATTAGGCTATGAGTCTATCAACTTTGATTTGATATTTGGACTACCTTTCCAAACACTTGCAAATATCAAATATAACATGGAGCGTGTCGCAGAATTTCGCCCCGAGCGTATTGCATTTTATAGCTATGCTCATGTGCCATGGATTAGCCCAAATCAACGAGCATATTCTGTAAAAGACCTACCTGTAGGGCAAGAAAAACGAAACTTATACGAACTTGGATTTGAAATGCTGACAAAAATCGGTTATGCTGAAATTGGTTTAGACCATTTCTCCTTACCTGAAGATGACCTTTACAAAGCCCAGCAAAATTTGACACTACATCGCAATTTTATGGGATATACACCTTTCCAGACAGATTTACTCATCGGTCTTGGTTGCTCTGCCATTAGCGATAGCGGTAATATGTATGTCCAAAATGAAAAGAAAGTAGAAAACTACCAAAATAGTGTTTTGGCTTTCGAAATCCCAATAATCAGAGGACATCAACTTACTCGCGATGAAGAAATCATGAGAGGACATATCACTAAACTCATGTGTCTTGGAGAAACGGATTGGTATGATGAGGAAGACCGTTGTGAGGCTTTATATGAAGCTCTCGACCGTATTGATGAATTAGAAGATGACGGTCTGATTATTTCTGGTCCTTTTAAATTAACAGTTACAACTGCTGGCAGACCTTTCATTCGCAATATTTGCATGGCATTGGATGAGCATGCTCATCGTAATAACTCAACAGAAAATCATTTTAGCCAAGCTGTTTAATTTAGATAGGATGACCGTAACCGAAAACATAAAAGAAAAGGGGATGATTGAAGGGCAAGTTAACTGCAATCATTGCGGAGAGTCTTGCCCTTCCGATTTATTTCGCCTACAAGAAAAATCGTTTTGTTGTTCGGGATGCTTAACCGTTTATCAGATTTTACACGAAAATAATCTCGGAGACTTTTATAATATTGACCAAAAGGCAGGTCTCTCTCTCAAAAATCGAAAAGAAGCAAAATATGACTGGTTAGAGGAAGCCGAAATTATCAAACAACTCATTGACTATCAAGACGATAAGCAAACAAAAATTACCTTACGACTTCCGCAAATACACTGCGCATCTTGTGTCTGGCTTTTAGAACATTTAAATAAATTAAATTCAGGAGTATTAGCTACCAAGGTCAATTTTATGAAGCGTGAAGCTTATATTTCTTTTAATCAAAATGAACTCCAACTTCGTGAACTTGCTGAACTACTAAACCGCATTGGTTACGCTCCTGAGATTGGTTTAGAGCAATTGAATAAGTCCGATAAGCCTCTGGTTGACCGTACTCTGATTTATCAAATTGGTCTGGCGGGTTTTGCCTTTGGTAATATTATGCTGTTTAGTTTTCCAGAGTATCTGGGCTTAGAATATGGACCTGATGCTATATTTCGCAAGGTATTTGGTTGGTTAAACTTAGCTTTGGCAATTCCTGTTTTACTGTATAGTGGTCGAGATTACTTACGCTCAGCCTATCATGGATTAAGACAAAAAAATCTAAATATTGATGTACCCGTCGCACTGGGTATGTTGACACTTTTTGGGCGGAGTGCTATTGAAATTGTAACAGAAACAGGCGCAGGATATTTTGATAGTTTGGCAGGTTTAGTCTTTTTCTTATTGATTGGGAAATGGTTTCAGAGACAGACGTATAATCGTCTAACCTTTGACCGTGATTATGAATCCTATTTTCCAGTAGCAGCCACTGTTTTGAAAAATAAGAAAGAGAAAAGCGTTTCTTTACCTAAGTTAGCAGTCGGTGACCGTATATTGATTCGACATGGCGAGCTAATTCCTGCAGACGGTATCCTATGTTCCAATAGTGCTGTAATTGATTATAGTTTTGTCACCGGCGAAGCTGAACCCGTCATAAAAAAAGCAGGCGACCTACTTTACGCAGGAGGAAAACAAACCAAAGGAGCTTTTGAAATGGTTTTAACTAAAAAATCAGCGCAAAGCTACCTTATCAGACTGTGGAATGATGAAGCATTTGAAGACCGACCTTCTCGCACCGAATTACTGGCTGACAAAACTGGCCGTTATTTTACGATAGCTATTTTAGTAATCGCTTTCACTACTTTATTTTATTGGCTACAATTAGGTGAAATTTATACTGCTATCAATGCTTTTACTGCCGTACTTATCATTGCCTGTCCTTGTGCAGTTGCTTTAGCAATTCCCTTTACTTTCGGAACGGTATCAAGACTAATTGCTAAAAATAAAATTTATATAAAAGATACTTCCGTTATTGAAAAGATTGGAAATGCCAATGTGGTAGTTTTTGACAAAACCGGTACAATCACCTCTCCAAAGACGAACAAAGTTGCCTATCATGGAAAATCTTTAGACACCAGTATTTTACAAGGATTACAGGTGCTTACACGTCAATCGGGACATCCCTTAAGTAGAAAGATAAACACTTGGACTTCTGAAAAAGTAGATGTAGATACTAAAACCTCTCTCTACAATTTCACTGAAGTAACAGGTAAAGGTATCAGAGGGGAGTATGCTGGGCTGAAATATGAACTTGGAAATCGAACATTTGCTCCTATAAAAACAAAGGATAGAAAGCATGAACATGCACGAGTGTTTTTATCTATTAATGGCAAATTTTATGGCAGTTTCTCTTTTATTGCAGAATACCGCGAAGGGCTTACTAAAGTAATTGACTGGGCGAAAAATAAGGGAAAAATCTACCTTTTATCCGGGGATAATGACAGCGAGAAAACATACCTCTCCCCTATTTTTGGTGCAGAAAATTTATACTTCTCACAAAGTCCACATGATAAACTTGCTTTTATTAAAAAACTACAAAAAGAGGGAAATAACGTACTCATGTTTGGCGACGGATTAAATGATGCGGGTGCTCTACGGGTTAGTGATGTCGGCATTGTCGTATCAGAAGACACTAATAATTTTGTGCCCGCTTGTGATGCTGTCGCTGATGCATCTATTTTTAAAAGTCTACCATCTATAAGTACTTTCCTTAATTCTACGGTAAAAGTAGTTTATGGTGCTTACTTATTAGCTTTCATTTATAATATAGTTGGACTTTCTTATGCTGTTACAGGCACACTCTCGCCTGTTGTTGCAGCCATACTCATGCCTTTAAGTTCGATAAGTGTTGTGTTATTTGGTGTATTAATGAGTCGATTTTTATTTTTCCGCGTTTTCGATAAAAAGTCACCTACACAGAGTGACAAAAGTCATTATTAAGGATTTTTCACTACTCTATCTTTGTATTATCAAAAGAAACAAACAGATGAAAGACATCATCGCAAAGGGGATAGCTGCCGATAGAAATATTGGCAGCTACTTCGGATTACAGTTTTCATCTTTAAAATAAATCTTTTTTGATAGGTCTTTTGAATATTCAAGAGATTTTTCAAAAAGCAAAAATAAATTATCATGACACCATTTGAAGCAAATTTCGCAAAAATTCTTACTCGTTTTTATTTAATGATGGGCGTAGTTTTAGTCGCAGGTTTTACTGGCTACTGGCTATTAGGTCTTTTAGCATTGCCCATTTTTCTCACTGCTATTTTAGGCCTTGGTAATAAAAAAGTAACAGTCAAAACTGCGAAGACGCAACGCATCAACCCTTTTAAGAAAGCTAAAGCAGCATAGTAAAACCAAGGCACCTAATCCTACCTTTTTTAATCTAAAATTGTAATATTATGAATCTACTTGCTCCCGTTTCAAAATATATGACTTCTGAAGTTATCACGCTTGCCCCGACAGATGAAATGACTCATGTGAAACATATTTTTGATAACCACAATATTCATCATATCCCCGTGACCGTTAATCATAGAGTAGTTGGCATTGTCAGTAAGTCTGATTTCTTAAGTTTTAGACAAGGTTTCATTATCAGTGAAGATGATAAGCGTAACGAAAAACGTCGTTTATTTCAATGGAAAGTTAGTGATATTATGACTAAAGGCGTGGCAAAAGTAGAAACGACAGATAAAATGAGTACAGTTTTAGAAGTGTTTAAACTCAATAAATTTCATGCACTACCAGTTGTCGAAGAAGAATACTTAGTAGGCATTATCACGACATTTGATGTTATCTCTGTCGTTGCTGATGAAGGAATAAAGCTATCTGATTATCAAGATGCAGCCTAAACAAATAGTCCTATAAAGCGAAGAAATAACTACTCAACATAGTTTAGTCGGTAATGTCCTGTCTTACATGAGAATTGTAAAACAGGACTTTTTTATTTAGGGAATTGGTAAAAAATGAGGGTGATAAAAATCACCAATATCAAAAAGCAAATGTCATCGGCAAGAAATCATAGTCTCCGTAATTTGCATTCAAATTCAAAACGCAATGGAAATCATCATTTTACTCATTGGACTTAGTTTTTTAGTGGCTGTATGCTTTTTAGCTGCTTTTTTTTGGGCGGTTGGCTCTGGTCAATACGATGATGATTACACTCCTTCCGTCAGAATTTTATTTGATGACAAAGAACTTGAAGGTAAAGACAACTAAGATTCAAAACAGACAAAACAAGAATAGATGAATCCAACTGCCACTCTTAATTTACAAAATGAAGCCTCTACTACTCAAATGGAACGCTTCAGTTATGACAATGAAATTGTCAAAAAATTTGCCTATGCCTGCTCGTTTTGGGGCTTAATAGGCATGATTGTCGGTTTATTAGCAGCATTCCAATTAATTTGGCCTTGGTTCAATTTAGGCTTTGCTGAGACTACGTTTGGTCGTATTCGCCCACTACATACTAATGCTGTCATTTTTGCATTTGTAGGAAATGGTATCTATATGGGAGTTTATTACTCTCTTCAGAGACTCATGAAAGCTCGTATGTTTAGTGATTTACTAAGTAAAATCCACTTTTGGGGCTGGCAAGCTATTATTTTAGCTGCTGCTTTAACTCTCCCATTGGGCATCACGAGTTCTCATGAATATGCTGAATTAGAATGGCCAATTGACATTGCTATTGCTTTAGTATGGATTGCTTTTGGTATCAATATGTTTGGTACTATTCTAAAAAGAAGAGAGCAACACCTTTATGTAGCAGTATGGTTTTACATCGCGACCTGGTTAACGGTAACGGTTTTGCACGTTGGTAATAATTTAGCTATTCCAATCAGTTTGACAGAATCTATTCCGATTTTTGCAGGTGTCCAAGATGCCCTAATTCAATGGTGGTATGGACACAATGCGGTTGCTTTCTTTTTGACTACACCTTACTTAGGTTTGATGTATTACTTTCTTCCCAAGGCTGCTAATCGTCCGGTTTTCTCCTATAAATTATCGATTATCCACTTCTGGGCTTTGATTTTCATTTATATCTGGGCAGGTCCACACCATTTATTATACACCAGTTTGCCCGACTGGGCACAGAGTTTAGGTACCGTTTTTTCTTTGATGTTAATTGCTCCAAGTTGGGGAGGTATGTTGAACGGACTTTTGACTCTACGTGGTGCATGGGATAGAGTACGGGAAGACCCTATTCTAAAATTCATGGTTGTAGCGATTACTGCTTACGGCATGGCGACTTTAGAAGGTCCATTGTTGAGTATCAAGAGTTTTAATGCGATTAGTCACTTTACAGATTGGACAATTGCCCACGTACATGTGGGTACATTAGGTTGGAATGGAATGTTGACCTTCGGTATTTTGTACTGGTTAATGCCACGTCTTTTCAACACAAAGTTGCACAGTGTCAAGTTAGCTAATGTTCACTTTTGGATGGCTACTTTGGGTACATTATTTTATACTGTTCCATTGTACTGGGCAGGTTGGACGCAGAGTTTGATGTGGTCACAATTCACACCAGACGGAATGTTGGTTTACCGTAATTTCTTAGAAACCGTAACGCAGATTTTACCAATGTATATGATGCGTGCCGTAGGTGGTACAATATACGTACTCGGTACTTTCCTTATGGTTTACAATCTTATCAAAACAGTAAAAGGAGCAGGAGAATTTCAAAAAGATGAACCTGCAAGTGCTCCTAAATTAGTTAACGCAACAGCAGCACATAAAGGCGAACACTGGCACCGTTGGATTGAACGTCGCCCAGTACAATTATTAGTTGGTAGTGCAATCGTTGTTTTGATTGGTGGCTTAGTAGAAATCGTGCCGATGTTTATGGTAGATGAAAATGTACCTAAAATTGAAAGTGTACAACCTTATACTCCTCTCGAATTAGCAGGTCGTGAACTCTATATCAAAGAGGGCTGTATAGGTTGCCACAGTCAAATGGTACGTCCTTTCCGTTCTGAAGTAGAACGTTATGGGGATTACTCTAAGTCAGGAGAATTCATTTACGACCGTCCATTCTTATGGGGAAGTAAACGTACTGGTCCTGATTTGCATCGCCTTGGTGGCAAGTATCCACACAGCTGGCACTATAACCACATGCTGAATCCAGTACTGACTTCACCAGGTAGTATTATGCCTCCATACCCTTGGTTATTAGAGAACGAGTTAGATACAGATTTGATACCCGCTCGTATTCGCGCTTTACAAACTTTAGGAACTCCTTATCCAGAAGGCTATGACAAAATAGCAGTAGAAGAGATGAAGAAACAAGCGGCAGAAATAGCTGAAGGTTTACGCAAGGACGGTGTCAAGGATGACAAGTTAGAAGACCGCGAAATCGTTGCACTGATTGCTTATTTACAGCGCCTCGGTACAGACATCAAACCAAAAGCTCAAGCCACCAAATAACAAAACAGAGGGGTCGATTTGATTCGCCCCTCGTCCAAAACTTTTCAAAAATGTATAAATATATTTTAGCCGAAGGCGGAAACATAAATTGGATGGCACTTTTTGCTCTCCTCACATTTGTATTTGTATTTTTAGTAAGTGTTATTACGGTTTTCGGAAAACGTAATAATCTCTATCAACACATGGCAGAATTACCTTTAGACAATAACGAAATAAACCCTACTGACAATGAAAAGTAAAAGAAATTTAAAGCTTATCGTTTTGTTTGTAAACATTTCTTTACCCGCCATACTATTAGCAGCGGATACAGTCAACAATGTAGGGTCTTCCTTTGATGTTGTCTCGTATACTATCCTCGGTATAGGTGCTGCTGTAGTATTTGGCGGTCTTTGGGCGCTTTTCAATCTGTACAATGCAGCCATATTTGCAGAGAAAGTAAGACTACTCAAGCAGTATAGTCCCGAAGTTCTTGCAAAAGTCGATATTAAAATCGAAACAGAATCCTTTTGGAAAAAACTCTATAAGAAGGCTACAAATCTTGTTCCTCTTGAAAAAGAACAAGATATCATGCTCGACCATGATTATGACGGTATTCGGGAGTTAGATAATAGTATGCCTCCGTGGTGGTTGGCTATTTTTTATATCACAATTCTTATTACTCCAATTTATATCTGGTATAATCACTACTCGGATTACGCCTTAAGTCAGGAGCAAGAGTTTGCAGAGGAAGTCAAACGTGCCGAAATAGCGGTTAAAAAATATTTGGCAACACAAGCCGATATGGTTGATGAAAATACTGTAGTAGCAGTAACAGAAGGACAAATGATTAATGTCGGTAAATCTATATACGAGGTAAACTGTGCCGCTTGTCATGGAATGAGTGGTGAAGGTGGCATTGGTCCCAATATGACGGATGAATATTGGCTACACGGTGGTAGTATTAAAGATGTCTTTAAAACTATCAAATATGGTGTGCCTGAAAAAGGAATGATTTCGTGGAAATCACAACTTCGTCCCGCTGATATGCAAAAAATCGCCAGCTATATTTTGACTTTAAAAGGAACTAATCCTCCAAATGCGAAAGAGCCACAAGGTGAAAAATATGTTGCTGAGGAACAGTCTGATGAAGTCGAAAGTGAGGAAAAAGAAGACAAGAGCTTAGGAATGAAGTAAAAAGGAATGAAAGTCCGATAAAATGAGTAATACAACTGAAATAAAAGATACAGAAACTTACCGTGATAGCATCGCGACCGTCGATGAACAGGGAAAGCGAAAGTGGATTTATCCAAAAAAGCCCAAGGGCAATTTTTATGATAGAAGAACTTGGGTCAGCTATGGCTTATTACTCATTTTATTCGGACTACCTTTTGTTAGGATAAACGGCGAACCCTTTATTTTGCTGAATATTATCCAACGAAAGTTTATCCTTCTTGGCATACCTTTTACGCCACAAGACTTCTATATTTTCGCTCTGGTAATGATAACAGGTGTACTTTTTATTGCTCTGTTTACCGTTGTTTTTGGGCGATTATTCTGTGGATGGGTTTGTCCGCAAACTATTTTTATGGAAATGGTTTTTCGGAAAATAGAATATAAAATAGAAGGAGATGCAAACGCACAGAGACGCTTAAATGCAGCTCCCTGGAATGCCGATAAAATCCGTAAAAAAACATTGAAGCATGTAATTTTCATGCTCATTTCGGCAGTAATAGCACATACCTTTCTTTCTTATATAATTGGCTCCGACATTGTCTGGGAGACCATTAGCTCCCCTCCTTCTGAAAATTTCAGCACCTTTAGCGGTATGGTTATTTTCACTGGTGTATTCTATGGTGTATTTGCTTATATGCGTGAGCAAGTCTGTGTTGCTATCTGTCCTTATGGACGATTACAGGGTGTATTAACAGATAAAAACACTATTAATGTAATGTATGATTGGGTAAGAGGAGAGCCGCGTGGTAAAATTTCAAAGAAGAAGAAAAAGACTTTTTCTATCCCGAAGAAAGAAAAAGAGCATGAGTGTAAAAGCACTTGTGTTAACTGTCGAACGGGAGGTAGTTGTGCAGATGATATTTTAGGAAAAATAGAAAAAGAAGTGGCAAATGCGGTTGTAAATGCTGGTACACCAATTATTACAGAAACTGTTTTAGAGTTACCTACTACAGCAAAAAAACAGATTGATGTACCAATTGGTGATTGTATTGATTGTAAATTATGCGTACAAGTTTGCCCAACAGGAATCGATATTCGTAACGGAACACAATTAGAGTGCATTCATTGTACAGCGTGTATGGACGCATGTGATGAAGTGATGATAAAAATAGGACGCGAACCAGGCTTGATACGTTATGATAGCTACAATGGTATTGTTGAGAAAAAGAAGAAAATTTTCACTCCGCGAGCTATCGCTTACTCTGTTGTGTTAGGATTGTTGTTGATACTCAATACAGGTCTACTGCTCAATCGTACATCAATGGATGTTTTATTATTGCGAACACCAGGAATGCTCTATCAAGAGACAGATGACGGAATGATTAGTAACTTGTATAATTACCAAATCATAAATAAATCTGGGGATGACAAGTCTATCCAATTTCGATTAGCGGATGTGCCTGGGGGAAAAATTCGTACTGTAGGAATATCTCCTGAAGCTATGGCTGGAGAACAAACAAAAGGTTCATTATTTATTGACTTACCTCTTGATTTTTTGACGGAGCGTAATCCACAAATTGAAGTAGAGATTTGGTCTGGAGATAAAAAACTACAGACTGTTAAAACAGGATTTTTTGCACCAATAAATTAGTAAAAAGCTCTAATATAAAAACAAATAAAATGAAATTTAACTGGGGTACAGGTATTGCGATTTTTTATACAGTCTTTGCCATATCAATGATTACGATGGTCATCAAAAGTACAGGATATGACCACAGCTTGGTTGCCAATAACTATTATGAGGAAGATTTAGCTTACCAAACTACTTATAATAAAATGCAGAATAGTCTGTCTTTAAAGCAGCCAACAATTATAAATTTTGATGCTGCAAATAATTTGGTAAATGTTCAGTTTTCGGATAATCTAAAACCGGAGGGAACCATTACTTTCTATCGACCAAACAATGAAAAGTTAGATATCGAAGTGCCAATTAAAACGGATGGCTCAAATCTAATGTCCATATCTACTGCTCAAATGCCTGCTGGCGTCTGGAAAATAAAAGCAGATTGGACCTCGGAAGGCAAAGCGTATTTAGATATTAAAGACTTTAGAAAACAATTATAATATGCTCTGGACAGCTTTCACTATAGGACTTTTTGGTAGCGTACATTGCGTCGGCATGTGCGGTCCCATTCCAATGGCAAAAGCGACCACTGGAGCAAGTAAAAAAGGTATCGCTGGACGACTGATGCTTTATAATCTAGGGCGGACATTGACCTATATTTTATTGGGTCTTATGGTGGGCGCATTAGGTTTTGGGGCAGAATTGGCAGGTTGGCAATCTTGGATTTCTATTGTAGCAGGTATATTTTTGTTAATTACTGCTATTTTTAGTTTCAACGTAGAATATCACCTAATGCGTTTGTCTGCTTTCGGGCA
This sequence comes from uncultured Saprospiraceae bacterium, assembly GCA_964595615.1. GTDB lineage: Bacteria > Bacteroidota > Bacteroidia > Chitinophagales > Saprospiraceae > JAHDCG01. Next base: position 16,683 of record CAZQTE010000012.1, on the reverse strand, counting down.
ATGGAATATTTGGTTGCGAGGAAAATTAGGTAAATATTTTGGTAGCAATACTTATGCGAGTTGGTTCCGTACCGGATTTTTTAATGGAATGCTACCTTGTGGTTTGGTCTATGCTGCAGTTATTGGTGCTGTTTTGACTGGAGGTGTTTTTGAGAGCGCGACCTATATGCTTTTCTTCGGACTCGGTACGATGCCTTTGATGTTCTTCTCTGTTTTTGCAGGTAAAATATCTACCAATCCTTGGCAACATAAACTACGAAAATTGTATCCGGTTATGTTAGCTGTTTTGGGTATTCTCTTTGTTATGCGGGGTATAAATTTTGATTTGCCCTATGGCTTTAATTTTTTGGACCCGATGAGTAATATTCCAATGTGTCACTAAATCGTTTAAGAGAATTTATAAAAAAGACACCGAGAGAATAATTGAATATTCTTTCGGTGTCCTCAAATCCCCCTATTTCTCCTGCAAAATCAGCAAAGGTATTTCACTATGATACGCCTGCTTTAAAGTAGCACTACTGCTAAATAAACTCTGCCAAAAATTCCTTTTTCTTCTTATCATACAAATCAAGTCTGCATCTTTTTCTTTAGCAAAGGTTTGTATTTTACTTTCAATATCTAACTCTGATTTACCATAAGCATAGTTCATACAGTAGTCCTCTAAGTCTTCTAAAAACTCTAAATTCTCTGAAACCGTCACGGGATTTTCGTTTTCATCACCAAAGTGAACGACCTCTAATTCAGAACGACAAGCATCAACTAATTTTAATAATGGCGTAATATCTTCTTTGTTAATCTTATCCTGTCCAACAGCAAAAATTACTTTATCAAAACCAATTCTTTGACTTCTCTGAGGTATTATCAAAACAGGTATCTCTGCGTGTTCCATAACACCACCAGCGATACTACCAATAAACACTTCTCGCATTCCAGAAGCGCCCTTTGAGCCCATGACAATTAAATCACAACCCTCTTCTTTAGCAATTTTAGTAATTGTTTCAACCGCCCCTCCATGCGTAACAATGTCCTTAATTTGTACATTCCCTGCATGAGTTTTCGTTTTAGCTAAGAGGCTTTTCATCCTTTCTTCTGATTGCTTTTGGAGTGCTTTTTCCATGTTGAGCATTTCACCAGGTTTTTCTACAATCTGATAAGTATTTAATAAAACGATATTCTCCCCAAAACTTTTGGACAATTCGATGGCATAAGAAAGAGCCAGCACAGAATGTTCTGAAAAATCAACAGGAACTAAGATATTTTTCATTTTGACTTTAGTTTGTGAAGTATTTAATTCTAAACAAAAATACATGTTCCTTAAATTTCACATACTGTTAATTATCACTGGGTAGGCATGATTTAAGTCAACATAATTAACAATTGTTAAATCAATTTTAAAATTGATTTTTTCTCTTTTAAAAAAAATCATTCTTTCTTATTTTTGTGTACCACTTCAAGTTAATGGTTTTGTAATAACCTTGATTTACTTGTTTTTCAATTATGAATTGTTTAACCTAAAAAATTAAGACTTATGACACTTTTAAAGAAAGAATTGGACTTATTTCCTTTAACTCGTCATTCCTTTGACGACTTCAAGACTCGCGACGCATTTGTACGCAAGTCATCTAATCAAAATCTTTCTCTACCAGCAGTCAATATTATAGAAACAAACGATGCCTTTTTTGTTGAAATGGCAGTTCCTGGTTTACAGAAAAAAGATTTTTCAATAGAGCTAAACGATGAAATTTTAAAAATTTCAGCTCACCATACCTCTAAAGATAAAACTGAAAAATCTCTCCAATATGTACGTCAAGAATACAACTACTCTTCATTTGAACGTACGTTTCATCTACCAAAATCTGTTATTGATGACTCTTTGATAAATGCAGAGTATAAAAATGGTATCCTCAAAATTAGTGTAGCTAAAAGGGAGGAAGCCAAGGCACTGCCACCACGAAATATTCCAGTAAAATAATACGATATAATATGACTTTTCATATTAGTCTTTTATACTATTCTTTATGTCTTCAACAGTAAGAAACTGTTTGAACAGATTATCTGATTTTTTTAACCACTAAATTTTTTAATCTATGAAAAAGATAACGAAGTATTCCCCTCAAGAGGAAATTATTCAATTGGAAAAAGACTGTCGTAATTGGCTGTCACAAGTAAGCTCATGGCGATATAGTATTCGATTTATGGAGAAAATGCTACCTCGTGCTATTGTAGCTAATGTCTCTAAGAGTCACAGGACAAAACTTCATACTCTTCACCAAGAGTTACATAGTAATATTGGTGCGAGAATAGATGAATTATATAAAAAATTGCGCATGCACCAGGTAGATATACGCCAACAAAGGCGGGCGAAAAAGATACGAAAACTTTCAGGAAACCGTATTCTTCATCATTTTTTCAGAAAAGAATTTCTGAAAATAAAAGAACAATACCGCAATATGCGTCAATCTTTTTTTGATTTAGTAAAGCCATCTTTAAAACAGCTAAATATGCAAAATGCTGCTTAATGAAACATAAAATAAAGCCGCACGAAACTTTGATTTCGTGCGGTATATTTTTTCGTTCTTCGTCAAATCGTGCGACATGATTTGACGGAGAACCAATTTTTTTATCCCCCCTCTTACCCATAAACTCATTTATATCACATCCGTCCAATTAAACAACTGATATATGATTGTGCTTTTTTCATAGTTCCGTTTTTCCCCCCTACTTCAGGATAGCCTTTTGCAGCAAGAATATCTACAAAAACACTGCGTTCAATTTCTCCCTCATAATCAATACTCACCATAGATTTTTCAATACTAACATCGATATTTTGTATACCTATTTGATTTTTCAATGAATTTATGACGGTGTTAGCACAACCGTCACATTTAAGATTTTGGATAATTATTTTCTCAGTTTTCATATTTTATTTTTTGAAAGTAACAACAAACTCGGTACCCTCCCCTTCTTTACTTTTGAAGATAATGTTACCACTCATTAGTTCCGCATATTTCTTTACGATAGTCAATCCTAAGCCTGTGCCCTTGATATTTTCTACATTGGACGCTCTAAAGAAACGAGAAAACATATTTTTTTGGTCCTCAGCAGGAATACCAATTCCTTGGTCTCTGACTTTTACAATGAGTTCGTCTGACTTATTATTAACCTTAAAAAATATAGGTTTATCATCTGGAGAATATTTTATGGCATTAGATAGCAAATTAAACAAGATATTCTTCATCAAAAAAGGGTCAGTGTTTAGCTTTTCTTCACCACTATAGTTCACTTCGATTTGTTGTTTCGATTTACTTGACATTCTTACTTCTTCTAATATTTCTTCTACAAAATTTTCGAAATAAATCATCTGTGGCTTGTATTCAATTTTACCAGTTTCTACCTTTTCTAAGGACAAGAAATCATTCAAAATTCCATTAAGATGGTCAACCGATTTTTTGATACGTCCTATATTTTTATCTATTTTCTCTCGATTATTGATATCTAAGTACATTTCAACCAACTCTGTAGAAGAAAGTACCGTACTCAATGGCGTCCGAAATTCATGCGACGCCATTGAAACAAATCGAGACTTTAAGTCATTCAGTTCTCGTTCTTTTTTAAGAGCATCACGGAGTTTTAATTCACTTTTACGTAAGTCTGCGGTACGTTGTGCGACTTCACTTTCTAAGTTTTCAGCATAACTTTCTAACCAATTACTACGCTCCTTTTCTGCTGCTTCTGCTTTTCTACGATCACTTAAATCATGTAAAATTCCCGTATAAATAGTCTCGCCTTGTATAACAGCTTCGCTCACACTAAGGTAAAGATCAAATACGGTCCCGTCTTTTTTTAGTCCTTTTACCTCTCTACCAATACCTATTATTTTTCTTGTGTTTGAAGTATGATAATTGTTTAAATAGCCGTCATGTTCAGATTTACGAGGCTCAGGCATTAAAACGGAAACGTTTTTACCAATTATTTCTTTGGGTTTATACTGAAATAGACGCTCTACTGCTGTATTTACAGTTTGGATAAGTCCCCGATTGTTAATAGTTATTATGCAATCAACAGCCGAGTCTATAACTGCAGACAGTCTTGCCTCATTTTCTTTTGATTTTTTTTCAGCTTGCAATCTATTTCCAACATCACTAACAAAAGCTACGGCGTAAACTTGCCCAGAAATCGTGACAGGAGCCAAACTAATTTCAACAGAAAAATGAGTTCCATCCTTTTTCACAGCTTTCAAATCTAAACCCGCTCCCATAGGGCGATGAACAGGTTTTTTCATAAATTCACCATGATACTTAGCGTGTGTATGTGTATGCTTTTGAGGGACCAATACCTCTATCACTTGCCCTTCTAATTCTCCTTCTTCATATCCAAAAAGTTCGTATCCGAATGTGTTCACCTTTGTAATAAAAGCCGTTTTTACATCCACGATAAAAATACCGACGGTAGCATTATCAAAAATATTGCGAAACAATTCAGTTTCCTTAAGTTCATTTTTATCTTTCAATTTCTTATCTTTTTATTTCAAAACGCCTATTGTAAATAGCTACAGTGTAAGATACTCAAATTTCAACAAAAGTCAATAATTATATTCAGAGTCAAAACCTGCAAAAGTCAGACTTATCAGGTGATATTTATCACCTAAGTATTGGTACAGATGTACGACTTTTGCGATATTCAATCATAAATAAAGTAAAAAACCACTAAAATATTATTCCTTTGCAATAATAATAAGTCTATTATAAAAGAAAAAATATGAAGAAGCACTTGCTCGTCATTGAAGACAATACAGATGTTAGAGAAAATCTAACAGATATTTTAGAACTCTCAGGTTTTCAAGTAACCGCAGCAATTGATGGAAAGGATGGTGTCGAAAAGGCTTTAGAAGTTAAACCAGACTTAATTGTCTGCGATGTCATGATGCCTGTTCTCGACGGATTTGGAGTGCTCAATATCTTGAGTAAGCGCACCGAGACCTATAGTATTCCCTTCATTTTCTTAACAGCAAAAACTGAAAAAGAAGATATACGACGCGGTATGACTCTTGGTGCAGATGATTACGTAACCAAACCTTTTTATAAAGATGAACTTTTACGTGTCATTGATATACGTCTTAAGAAAGCTGAAAAACTAAGTAAAAATATTGGGCGAGCAGGAAGTCAATTATCCTCATTTATTGATGCTGCAAAAGGTTTTGAAGAGTTAGAAAAACTGTCTGACAACCGAAAAGAACGAGCCCTTGCCCGCAAAGAAGTTCTTTTTAGAGAAGGAGATTATCCCCGTTATTTTTACCGACTAAAATCAGGAAGAATTAAACTATTTAAAACAAATGAGTACGGAAAAGAGCTCATTCTAAAAAACATTAGTCCTGGTGACTTTTTTGGCTATACACCTATTATTGAAAATAGCGAGTATGGATATTCTGCCGCTGCATCAGATAAAAGCGAGCTTAGTCTTATCCCACGTGAAGATTTTATCTCACTTCTGTACAGTAATCGAGATGTGAGTGCTGGATTTATTAAACTTTTGGCAAATAATGTGTCGCAAAAAGAAGAACAACTACTTAGCTTAGCTTATAATTCTGTTAGGAAAAGAACTGCGGAAGTACTGCTTACTATTTATAAACAACAGAATGAAACTGGAGAAATTAATATTCTCAGAGAGGATTTATCACGTATGGTTGGTACTGCAAAAGAGAGTGTTATCCGAATATTAACAGAATTCAAAAGAGATAAATATATTAAAATAATTGAGGGTTCTATCGAGGTCTTATCAAAAGAGGAACTGGAAAATATCTCTGGATAGCTTCACTGTAGTGGTACAAACTATTTGTTCCGCTATTTTTCCTTTAAAAATAGTTTCATTAAACAGACTCTGCAACGATTTTTAAAAGAATAGAGTTTATTCTAATAATCTCGGGAATTATCGGTAAAAAATATTGTTCTTAAATTTTACCGAAATAAATAAGATGCACCACCTAAGTAAGAATACTATCTATTATTAACCCTCTTATTAGTAGAGATTTGTTTTGATTTTAACAAATAGCAAAACCAAGCAACAATAAAAGCCATAATTAACTTTTCAATCATAACTTGGTTAAAGTTATTATCTACAAGATGAGTCGCTACCAAAAACAAAGAGTCTTCCATAGTTATAAGTTTTTAAGGTTGAGAACTCATCTAAGATAAATCTTAGATAAGCTCTTAACACATGTTAAAAAGAAATAGGTCCGCTAAAATTTGTTATCCAAGAATAAGAACAAAACTGCGGGTAGTAAATTTTCGGAGGGTAGAAAACTAACTCCCCGCAATTTGTTCACTATACATCGGCTATTCTTAATTAAGCAATTATGAAATATTTTTCAATTATGTACCAATAAAAGGGAATTCCCAGAATTACATTTACTGGAAACGTTATACCCAGGGCCATTGGGAGGTACAGCCCTGGGTTCGCTTTTGGTACAGCTTGTTTTAATGCAGCAGGTACAGCAATATAAGATGCACCAGCTCCAAGAACAGAAAAGAGCAGTAAGTTGCCTGAATTAAGAGTAAATGTAGAAGCCAACATCAAGGCTAATATCCCGTTGACAAAAGGAAACAATGCCGCAAAAACAATTAATAATGGACCATTCTCAAACATTGCACTTAACTGTTTACCAGCCTGCATTCCCATGTCTAAAAGAAATATGATTAAAAAGCCTACAAAAATATCGGTTGTGAAAGGTTTGATACCTTCAGCATAGCGTTCATTGGCGATAAAACCAATGAGTAAACTTCCGAATATCAAAAAAACACTCGCGTTATTCAATGCATGGTTAAATACTTGTTTTAAACCCTGCCCTGCTTTTTCTGCATTTCTCTTTCCAAATAACTTTATTAATAAAATACCAGCAACAATAGCTGGAGCTTCCATAAGTGCCATTACAGCAATCAAATAACCGTCAAATCCAACACCTTCGAAATCTAAAAAAGAAATGGCGGTGACAAATGTAACAGCACTGACAGAACCGTAAGAGGCGGCAATTGCACCTGCGTTTTCGCTACTTAGTTTTTTTCTAAGCAAAAAAAAAGCGATGACAGGAACAAGAGCAGACAAAAAAAAACCTAAGAGCATCGCCCAAGCTACTTCTCCTTCAAAAGAACTATGCGACAATTCATTTCCCCCTTTAAAACCAATACATAACAGTAGGTATATCGAGATAAACTTAGAGGAACTCTCAGGAATTTTTAAATCATTTTTCAGTTGAACCGACACTATTCCTAAAATAAAAAATAATAGTGCGGGGTTAGTTAGGTTTTCCGTTAGTCCAGTCATTAGCAACAAAGTTCAATTTGGGTTTTCTTAACGTATTTCGTTTTCAAACCTAATTTCTCAGCCTCAAGTATTACTGTATGTAAGTTCATCTTTGGAGAATCAGAAATACTTATCAGCCCTTCTTGCTCTGTATTAACTTTTTCAGTATTGATACCGCTTTTTCCCATTAAATCAAGAAGAATTTGTTTTAATTCCTCTTCCGAGTATTCCTTTTGGGCTTTGTTGCCACAGCTGTGATTAAAACTTTCTGAAAATTCAAGTACCATAAAGCATTATTTTTTTTGTTTAGTTAAATCGTTTTAAATCAAAAATTTAACTGAGTTTGAATAATTTCTCTGCTGCAAAGGTGGGAATTATTTACATTTGTTTACATTTATACTTTTAATGAAAAACATAAATGATAATTTATGAATTATACTTTTCACCAACTTCAAATATTTCTTAAAGTCTGTGAGTATCAGAGCATTACAAAAGCAGCTGAAGCACTTTTCTTGACTCAACCTGCGGTCTCGATTCAATTAAAAAAATTACAAGATGAATTCAAAATTCCTTTGACAGAGGTAATTGGAAGGCAATTATTTGTAACAGATTTTGGTAAAGAGATAAAAAAATTAGCAGAAGATATTCTTCTTACCTCAGCAGCAATGGAAGTAAAAAAATTAGAATATGAAGGAATTCTTACAGGTAATATTAGAATAGCCTCAGCGTCTACGGGTAAATACGTTATTCCTTATTTCTTGACAGAATTCATGCTCAAACATCCACAGGTTAATATCTCAATCGATGTGACAAACAAGACTCAAGTCGTAAAGAATCTACAAGATAATAGTATCGATTTTGCCTTAGTTTCTGTCATGCCACCTCATTTATCATTAGAGAGATTACCTCTGATTCAGAATGAATTATACTTAGTATCTTCTGTAAATTATGCAGGAATAGGCACACAAATCAATTTAAAAAGTTTAGAAAAATATACGCTCATCTTTAGGGAAGAAGGTTCTGCTACTCGTATAGCTATGCAGACTTATTTAAACGATGCGAAAATAGTTACGCGAAAATCAATGGAGCTAACCTCAAATGAAGCAGTCAAACAGGCAGTAAAAGCTGGATTGGGCATCTCGATTGTGCCAATTATAGGAATACAAAATGAGCTACAATTAAACCAAATGAAAATAATAAAAATTAAAGGACTACCTATCGTGAGTCGCTGGAATTTGGCATATAGTAAAGGAAAACGCTTGGCTCCAGCTGAAAAAGCCCTACTTAAGTATATAGAAGAAAACAAAAAATCTATTAGTCAGAAGCATTTTAGTATGGGAGCGGTGTAGAAAAAGATTCAGAATTTTTCATCAGACGCAAAATACTTCTCGATAATCTTACTTTTTTCACTTTTTACATACTCTAAGTAAGCTGATGCAATAGGTGACAAGGTCTTATTCTTTAACCAAATCAATCGCCAATAAGTAGTAATTGGCAATCCTTTAGATGGAATAATATGTAATTCGCCCAAATTCAATTCCTTTTTAATACCAATTAAAGGTAAAATAGAATATCCCAAACCTGCGATAACCGCTTGTTTGACCGCTTCATTGGAAGTCAGTTCGATACTTTTTCTTTTTGCACGACCTGCAAAATACTTATCCATAGCACCACGGGTAGCAGAACCTTCTTCTCGATATATTAGAGGTCTTTCTTTGATAATTTTTTGACTATCACTAACCAGATAAAGTTTATTTTCCAACAGTATCTCTTCTTCTAAATCCAATTTTTCTGGAAGTACCGAAACCAGCGCAAAATCAACCTCATTATTGTGTAGATTCTTCGTAACCGTCTGCTTATTGGATACATCAAGCGTCAAATCGATGCCTGGATATTTATGTATGAAATTACTCAAAAAATAGGGCATCACATATTTGCCTGTAGAAACAGATGAAATTTTGAGTTTTCCCGCCAGTAAACCTTCGTAATCTCTCGCCTTGTATTTAAGAGCATCAGCTTCCTTCAAAATATTTTCTGCTATTTGAGCTATCGACCTACCAAAGTCTGTCAAATGAGTCTTCTTTCCTATTCTTTCTGTCAAAGCAATATCAAATTGTGCCTGAAAATTTTTCATTTGTATAGAAAGTGCAGGCTGTGTCATATACAATTTTTCAGCAGCTTTAGTAATATTTTGATGCTTGGCAACTTCTAAAAAAAGCTGCAATTGATGTAATGTGAAATTCATAATGAAGCATATTTTCTTTGCATAAAAAACTCTTATTTATCTGACAGTCAATCTATTAAAAGCACAGATGTCTATTTCTACTCCTGCTCAAAAGTACAGATAAAAACCTAAGTATAAAAAATATTTATACAAATCATAAAATATATATATTTTAATATATGAAAAAAACGATAGACCTTTGTCGTAAATTAATTGATAATAAAGAATATCATGCAACTAAATTACCCTAAAACGATAGATCATAAATCTATCTTTGAAATGAAGCAAACACGTACTCTTAAAATGAGTAAGGCGCAACAAACACAAAAGATTATCTCTTTCTGTAGCCTTATTTTATTGGGAACATGGATTACCCTTTGTTTCAATTACTGTAGCTATTTTCTGAAGGAGGCTCTGATTTGTTCTGCTATAATTAGTACTGTTATTTTTTTACGAAGCGCAGATGCAAGTGACGGGTTTTCTAATAAAGAAATTAGCTAACCAAAAGCAATTACAGTATTGTAACTGCTCAAAACCAGCCAAAAAAATAATCAATGAATAGTAACATTCAACTTAAGGAAAACTCTAAACAAGGAGTACAGAAAGCTACAAAAATCGTTATCTCTTACGGTGATGGTATCGGTCCTGAGATTATGAAATCAACGCTCAAAATCATGGAAGCCGCAGGTGCCCGTATAGAGCCAGAAGTTATCAATCTTGGAGAAAAAGTGTATCTAAAAGGAAAGACATCTGGAATAGAGGACTCTTCTTGGGAAGCTATCAGAAAAAATAAAGTTATTTTAAAAGCTCCCATTACAACACCACAGGGAAAAGGCTTTAAGAGCTTGAATGTGACTTTGCGTAAATCGCTCGGATTATTTGCAAATGTCAGACCTGTCAGAGCTTTAGACCCTTTCGTTTCAACAGGACATCCCAACATGGACGTCGTCATTATTCGCGAAAATGAGGAAGACCTTTATGCAGGTATTGAGCACCGTCAAACACAGGACGTTGTACAATGTTTGAAATTAATTACCCGCCCAGGTTGTGAGAAAATCGTCCGTTATGCATTCGAATACGCGCGCGTATATGGACGCAATAAAGTCACTTGCATGGTAAAGGATAATATCATGAAATTGACAGATGGTCTATTTCATCAAGTATTCAAAGAGATTGCAGCAGAATATCCAGATATCAGAAGCGAAAGCCAAATTATTGATATTGCTTCAGCTAAGTTAGCTGCTACTCCAGAACGCTACGATGTAATTGTTACTTCTAACCTTTATGGAGATATCATATCTGATATTGCAGCAGAAATCGCAGGCTCTGTAGGTCTGGCAGGCTCGGCAAATATTGGTACAGAAGTAGCCATGTTTGAGGCTATTCATGGTTCCGCACCTGATATTGCAGGACAAAATATTGCTAATCCTTCAGGCTTACTAAACGCTGCCGTTATGATGCTAACTCATATTGGACAGTCAGAGGTAGCTGATAAGATAAAAAATGCGTGGTTAACAACGATAGAAGACGGTATCCATACGCCAGATATTTATCAGGGAGGTATGAGTAAAGAATTAGCATCTACGGTATCATTTACAAAAGCTATCATTGAAAGGTTGGGCAAAAAGCCTAAATCTTTTGCCCCAAGTGCTCTTGGAGAAGACACAGGTACAATCAAGATTCCTTCTTATAACAGAAAAATAGAAAAAAAGACATTAGTAGGAGTTGATGTCTTTCTTGATTGGCAAGGCTCAAATCCTCAAGAGATTGGAGATAATTTAATGAAATTAGCCGATGACAAAATGAAGCTCAAAATGATTACAAACCGTGGAGTAAAGGTGTATCCGAATGGAATGTCTGAAACTTATTGTACAGATCATTGGCGTTGTCGTTTTGTTGCAGCAGAAGCAGATACAAAAGTATCTCCACCTGTTTATAAAGAAATTACTTTTGAACGTCTTTTACACTTATTGAGTCGTTTAAATAATGAAGGTGTTGACATCATCAAAACAGAAAATCTTTACGAGTTTGATGATAAGAGAGGTTTCTCTTTAGGTCAAGGCGAGTAGTTACTCAACCAAAAACAATTAAAAACAGATGGTGACTAATAGACATTATGAATAAAGGTTAAGTGAGATTTAAACACCGCTCAAATCTCATTCATAAAGTTTAAGTAACTATCAATCAAACAATAATCTAAAAAATAGAAAATATGGAAATCTCTGTTTCAAATACTTTTACCCATAACGCACAATGTGCAAGAAAGGTAAATGCTAATCAAGACGAGCTGAGAGATGTAGTTGTCAATGCAATGCAAAAAATCGGCGTGAGTCCAGAGCAAATTAAATTGACAGACGACGGTCGTGTAGAGTTAGCTCAACCAAGTGACCTTAAATTGCATACTCTAATGCTCAAAATGGAAGAACTAGGTCTTAACATGAAAATGACTAAAAAAACTCTAATTGAAATAAATTAGTAAAAGTGATTTAATAAATTGAGCCATAATGCGTAGTAATTTTTCTTCTATGAAATTCAAAAAGTCGTTGATTCCTATCGGGAAACAAGTATAATGACTCAACTTATTGAATTACTTTTACTTAGGCTACAAAGAACTAAGATTATAGTTTAGGTATAAATAGGGTTTTTATGGGTCAAGAGGATAGCATTCATGAATTTAATTAGTCATAAACATGAAGAGCTATCCTCTTTTTTTGTTGTCTAAAAAAATATCAATAGACAATACACTCAACAATAGTATTACTATCATTTTTTTACAACAAAAAAACCTTCAAATAATCGGTATAAAGTTTAGAAAATAAAGTTTTTATCAAAAAAACAACAAACACAGAGAACAAACAAATAGTATTACTGTTATACATACAAGCAAAGCAATTAAACATAAAGATAAAAATAGAAACACCTGTATAAGCCAATAATCTCATTAACCATTTCATAGTATTCATAAAAAATATTTTAGCCTACATATTTTGTAGATAAGGTGTTGTAAAAGATTGAAAAGTCATCCTTTACACTGAATACCGCACCCTATTTTAAAACAAAAGTTGACAATTTTCAGATTATTATATAAGTACTGATTTTTGTCATTCTAACCAAAATCAACTTGTCGTCGATAGATGAATATGTACGTTTTATCTCAATGTCGATAGGTATTAAAATTTATCATTATGAAGAATTCATTTTTTGTAAAGTCAGTTCTACTAGCTCTAATTGTTTTCTCTTTTGCTAGTTGTGCAACTATTAGACAAGGAGAAGTAGGCGTTAAGCGTACTTTTGGTAAATACGCAGATAAGCCATACACAGAAGGTCTCAAGGTTTTTAACCCTCTTTCGTCTCGTATCATTAAAATCACGACACAGACTGAAAATTTAGAGGTTGCACTTAGTATTCCTTCAAAGGAAGGTTTAAATATTCGTTCAGAAGTATCAATTCTTTACAATGTAGTTGGAAGTCAAGCGCCAGATTTATTAAGAAACATAGGTCCAGACTTTGAGCGTAACATTATACTTCCTGTATTCCGGTCATCAGTTTCAGATGTCACAGCTCGCTTTTATGCAAAAGATATGCATACTGGAGAGCGCAGTACGATTGAAAATGCTATCAAAGACCAGATGATGAAATACTTAGACGGTAAAGGTCTAGTAGTAGAAGCGGTATTACTAAAAAGTATACAAATGCCTAAGAGTTTGGCGAATGCAATCGAAGAAAAACTTGAAGCAGAACAGAGGTCACAGCGTATGCAATTTGTGCTTCAAGAGGCAAGACAACAGGCAGACCAAAAACGTATCGAAGCAGAAGGAGTTCGTGATGCGCAAAAGATTATCTCAGAAGGTTTGAGCCCTGAAATTTTACAGTTTAAATCAATTGAGGCATTCCGCGAATTAGCGAATTCAAATAATGCAAAAATTATCGTTACAGATGGTGACCTCCCAATGATTATGAATAATGAGCTAGATGTTGACGGGAAGGCGGGAGTGAAAGCGAGTCTTAGGAATTAATTGAGTATAACGTGCATATATCAATCTTTATCAGGTAAAAATGTTGGTGGGTGAGAAATTGGCAGATTTCTCACCCTTTTTTCATTAGTAGAGAGAGTGACATTTCTCTTCAAAAAACAATGTAGTATGATAAAATCTAATAAGTTAGAAAAGGGATTAATTTCTATTTACAAGAGGATAGTTCAAGAAGATTTTGTAGTTCAGAATATAGCAGATAAGGTAGCAGAAGAGTATAGATTAAGTGCTAAAAATCTTTATAGATACTTAATTTTGCGAACTTATGACTTGCGTAAATATCAAAATAGCCTTTCTGATTTAGGTATATCTGCGCTACGATCAGCAGAAGGTTATGTTTTTTCAAATCTATTCAATGTCATTAAATTACTCAAACTTAATCGTGGAAAAGTATGGGATGAGAAATATGGAATAGAAGCAATTGGCTACCAAAAAAGTAAAAAACTAATTAGAAAACACGCTAATAAAATTTTTGGTGCAGGTCAACCAGAAGCCACCACCAAAATCATGGTTACTCTACCAACAGAGGCAGCCACAGATATTGATTTACTAAAAAACTTAGTCAATGAGGGAATGGAAATAGCAAGAATAAACTTAGGTCATGACGACTTATCCATCTGGAAAAAAATGGTTGATAATATTCAACAAGCCCAGGAAGAAACAGGAAAAAAAGTAAAAATCTATATGGACTTATCTGGTCCTAAAATTAGAACATCAGCGATTAATATAATTTCAAAAAAAGGAAAAGCTAAAGATTTTATTAAGATAAAAGAAGGGGACCACATTACACTCACAAAAAAATCAACACAAGGCAAAAAGGCAATCACTGATGCACAAGGGGGTTTAGTCCAAGCTGGAGAGGTTGGAGTACTACTACCACAAATCATTGATGACCTCAAAATAGGAGATGCCGTTTTCTTTGATGACGGAATGATTCGTGCACGAGTCCTAGCAAAAAAAACAGACTCTGCAGAGTTACTTATCACTAAAGCATTTAAGCCAAAACTAAAATCCGGAAAAGGAATAAACTTACCTGATACAACTCTAACTTTACCTTCATTAACTGGAGCAGATATAGATAATTTACCTTTTGTTTGTTCTAATGCGGATATAGTGGGCTACTCATTTGTCCGCACACCTGCAGATGTTGATGTGCTCTATACTGAATTAGCGAAATATGACAGCCATAACTTAGGAGTAGTATTAAAGATTGAAAATAAAGAAGCATTTGAAAATCTACCACGCCTCTTATTTTCTGCCATGAAACGGAATAAAATAGGTGTTATGATTGCGAGAGGAGATCTTGCTGTTGAAATCGGCTTTGAGCGCATAGCTGAAGTACAAAATCAAATTTTATGGATATGTGAAGCTGCACATGTACCCGTTATTTGGGCAACGCAGGTGTTAGAAAATTTGGCAAAAACAGGTATACCTACTCGTGCAGAAATATCAGATGCAGCTCTCAGTGTACAGGCTGAATGTGTTATGCTTAATAAAGGACCCTATATCGTTGATGCAGTTAAAACTTTAAAAAACATTGTATCCACTATGGAAAATCATTTTTCTAAGAAAAAGAACTCTATGCGGTCATTAAATGTCGCTAAGAAAAATATAGAATGATAAATTTAATGTCCTTAATTCTACTGGAGACCGTGAAGTCATTTGCTTTGAGTGGTTCTAAGGTTTAGAACTCAGAGTGAATTTAAATGCTTGATAAAATAGGTCATTGTTACTCATGTGGTAGAAATCGTCCACGAGAATTCTTCATCTCTCAGCAAGTTGTACAAGCCTTTTCTCCAATTAGACAATAATCTAGTTCATTTCGATATAAAGTAACTAAAATCGTCTAAGGCTGCCCCATGGCTTTTTTTACTTTCCTAACCGTATTAATCGCCACTCCACAACGAGCCGCGACATCTCTCAAAGATTTAGCAGCATTTAGATGGCGAACAACTTCAGGATACTTGTTTAATAACTTGGTTGCATCTTCTGTCGTGCCAACGGGTCTACCTTTTTGTTTGCCTTCCACTTCCCACGCCCGTCGCTGTCCAGAGATAGTTCGCTCAATTAGCGTTTCTCGCTCCATCCGAGCAAACTCCGCCAAAAGTGTCAACATAAATTTAGCCATCGAATTGACCTTACCAGAGGGAGTTAATGTTTCCAAATTATGATTTTGAATATATAGCGAAATCTTTCTTTTAGACAGTTCATCTATCGTCTCTAAAACCTCACGTGTATTTCGTCCCAACCTGGAGACCTCACTCACCACCCTAAACGAATTAAAGCTAATATGGACAAATTTCAACAGATTCAAAACTTGTTTGAAACGATTCATTTATTGATGAAACAAATGAATTTTAATGACCAAGCAATCCAGTATTTTGGTGAATTTGTCACCGCATCTCGAGCCGCCAATCTCAATCGACGAACGGATAAGTACCTATATTTAGCTTGCTTTTGCCTATATCAACGAGCTATTTTTGAAGATTGGATGACGCTTACTTTTCTAAATGTTTGCAAACTGGCGATTAATAAAGCAGGCAGAAAAGAGAAGGAACGTTTGTTTCAAAATCGAAAACAACACGAGCTAAAAAATAATCAAATCAAAGAAGTCGCTCAGGATTACCAAGGCTTGATTAAACATTTACAAGAAATTGCATGGGCAAATATTCCATTGGTTGAAAAAGAAAAACAGTTTCAAAAATTTCTTCCACTGACTCAATCAGAGGAATCTTCCTTCGATGATTTACAACAAATAATGACGGAGTTTCAATTTTTGGAGGAAGACAATTACTACAATTATTTGGCTGAAGAGTCACAAAGTCTTCAGCAACGGGCGAATCCAATTCTTAAAAAATTGACCTTTAATCCTCTCAACTCCAATAAAAAATTGATGATCGCTATCCAACATTTTAAAGATAAAAATGGAGCAATTACTAAGCATGCGCCAACGAGTTTTTTAAGTGAAGAAGACAAAGAAGCTTTGTTCGATGAAAAGAATAAATTCCAAATTTCATTGTACAAAATATTGCTCTTTCAAAGCACTACTGATGCTATTAAGCGAGGTAGTCTTAACTTTTAGACTTTGGACGAAAAGTCGTTCAAAAAAAATAGGCAAAACTGTTGCATAGT
>CAZQTE010000011.1:0-30313 GCA_964595615.1 uncultured Saprospiraceae bacterium | reverse complement strand
GGAAAATTTGACCTGTCCAGATGACGGACTTATTGTTTTGTCGTTACTTAATTCAAAAGAAATAATAGCTAAATCATCTGCAGGCTTCAATCCATATTCTTCCTCTAAGCAAATCATCTTTTGCTTAAAATTTCGCTCTGATTTTTCTAAAATAAACTCCTCTACATTTATCGTTTTTTCAACATCTCGATATTCATAAGGCAAAAAGGAAAAAATACCATCGGTAGAAATCACAATCTGCCTATCAAACTGACTGTCAATAACTTGCCTCTGTTTATCATACCATTCTTCAAAATCAACTCTCAAATGCAATCCCAAATAATCAGGTTTATTATCTTGGTCGAAATCGTAAATAGCCTCATCTATTTTCACTAATCCATCACCCACGACAATCACTTTTACTTGCTCTTTTTCCACATGAATCAAGCTCAAAATCAAGGTACTCAACAATTCTTCTTTTTCCAAAAATAGACGCTGCTGGATTTCCTTTATTTCAGAAAACAATCTTGCTAATATCAACTTTTCCAATGCACGCAAATCTTCCGTTAATTGCGGTTCATGCAAAGTTCTAAAATGAATTTCTCGACTTATCTTTTTGAGTATTTTGCCAATTAAGGCGGAGGCAAACCAGCTTTCGTCTCCCATTGTACAGCCATCACAAACAGCAATGAGGAAAATTTGGTCGCTAATTTCAGCAGTTAATAAATAGTCTTCACAATGGTTTAGATGATGTTCTCCGATTTGAAGATGCGTATCGATTTTTAGCATACGCAGAGAAGAATGGAAATATAATACGATTAGTTCCCACCAAATACATTATGTTCCACCATTTCACAAATGATATGTCCTAGTAAAATATGCGCCTCTTGGATACGAGGCGTATTTGTTGACGGTACATTTAACAAATAATCGCATTTATCGCGCATGGAACCACCTGTCTGTCCTGTCATTCCGACGATGTGCAACCCAATCTTCCGCGCATCATCTATCGCGCGGATAATATTAGGAGAGTTGCCAGAAGTCGAAAGCGCAAACAAGATATCGCCTTTTCGCCCTGCCGCCCGCACCATACGTGCATAAGCTTCCTCATAACCATAATCATTAGAAACTGCCGTCAAAAAGGAAGTATTGACATGTAAAGCTTCTGCAAAAAGTGGTTCACGTTCTAGATAAAAGCGACCCGAAAATTCCGCTGCCAAGTGCTGTGCATCACTTGCACTTCCTCCATTCCCACAAAAAAGAGCTTTGCCACCGTCTTTGAAAATCTGAGTCAAGTCTGCCGTTATTTTCTTTAAAACATGCAACAGTTTTTCATCTTGCAAGAGAGCTTGCTTGATGTCGATTGACTCTTGAATAATATTTTTTATGTGTTGCACTTTTGGTTATTCGTTATTGTGTTTATTGGTTAATGACCAACTTCCAAATCAAAAACACTGTAGCTACAATGAGAATTAATTCTAAAAAATTGCCAAGAAAACGGCTTTTAACCTTTAGATTAATAGCAGAAAAAATGGAGAGAAAAATAGCTAAACCTAAAAGAAAAAGGACTTTTTGTCCTTTATCTCCTGCTGCGATTGTCGGAAACTCTATATCTGCTACTCGCTCGATAATAAGTCTTAACACGCTCGCCGCCCCTACTCCTCCTAATATCGTCGCGACACCGCCTATGACCATCCACACAAATCCAGATTTTTCATCTAAACGACAAACACTTCTCAGTGTACTCCCATGTACCAACCAAATAACAAACAAGCCTAATCCAACAGCAATTTTACCAGATGCATCAGGCACAATTTGGGCTAAAAAGTATGCGGCAATCAAGCCTGACAACAAACCAATAGCCATAAGTGCTATCCCAAATAAGACAGCTCGAATAATGATGGAATAGTCTCTATCTTTCATTTTACTTTAAAAAAATGGGTAGTGAGTCAAAATGGTAGATGCTCACGTGATGACTCAAAGTCACCTTGTGAGTAAAAGTTATGCATCAGTCGTTTTCACCTACTACCAAAAATGTACGTGTTAATTGAAGCACAAGATTATATCGTTTTCTTGAAAATCAATAAATCTAATCGTTTTTTATTTAAAAACAATTCCATTCGGTTGCACTCCACATTCGAAAGAAGCCTTTTCGTCTCCTGTTTCGACATCGTGTTGATAAATAGTTCCATTTGCAGTACCGTCACCAGCATATCCACCATATAAGTCGCCTGTACTTGGATCTATTGTTAAAAAAGTATAGTCTCGGTCGATGAATGGTGCTGTTTCTCGAATTTCATTGTCTGTCAATTGACGGTAGACTCTACCTCCGAGAGAGTAGAATAAATATTGATTATCATCAGAAATGGCTAGATTGTTCGCACCAGGAGGTATAGGAATGACCACGTCAATAGTTCGATTGATTAAGAGAACTAAAGCGCCATTAATAGCTTCACCTGTCATTCCTATTCTTCCTGCACACAAAACCCAAATGGTATTTCCGCTTTGTTGCACGATTTCTCTTGGATTTGGGGCAGGCATTATCGAGTCTGCTATTATTGTATCTGCATTGATATGGATTAAAGTCAAAATCGAATCTATTCCATCTTCTGTTCCTGTGGGTAAATACAGAGTCGTATTGGCGATTAAAGGTCTATTGTTATGTATTCGAGTAGCGAAAGTAGTATTGATTACACCAGAACTATCTATTTTAGTCAAAAAATCATTTGATGTAATACTGGGGTCTCGTTGCGTAATATAAGCAGTCGAAATATTACGAACAAGAAGAGAACGAGGTGCAAATGGCGTTTCAAAACTTGCCACTTCCGTCATAAAATCAGGGTCAGCTAAAATGATTCTATTTTCATTCTGATTAGAAATCCATACATGATTATCCGTTAAAATAGACGGATTTAATCCTGTATTTAAAGTACTTCCTTCGTTGGCAGTTTGGTATATGTTTTGGCTGATTTGTTCATTTAATTTATCAAAATAGGAAATAGTACCGTTTCCTGTATTCGTAACAAAGATGCCACTGA
The DNA here is from genome assembly GCA_964595615.1 of uncultured Saprospiraceae bacterium. GTDB lineage: Bacteria > Bacteroidota > Bacteroidia > Chitinophagales > Saprospiraceae > JAHDCG01. Next base: position 27,296 of record CAZQTE010000011.1, on the reverse strand, counting down.
GGAAGGCAATTCTTTCATCAGGAAAAGTATCACTAATCGGGTCTTCTTTACAGGAAAAGAAGGAAATAATACAAATAAATAAGGAAAATAATACTTTAGCTTTGTTCATATTTCTTCAAAATTAACTTCAAAATATCTGACTTTCAGTTTTTAATCTATAATAATTTTTCTAAATAAAGATTTCTCTTTTATCCATATTTCAACAAAATAAATACCCTTTTCCATTCCAGACAAAGACAATTTTCCATTCTGAAAATGACCTCTTTCTCTCCCATTAACATCTAGCAAAGCAGCTGTGTAATTTTGTTCATTTTCAAAATATAAAAATAAATCATTACCAAATAACACAGGATTAGGAAAAACTCTAATCAACTCATTATCAACACTTTCTAAAATACTTACACTCCCAACTTCATGTAAAACAGCCACAGCATCTAAATCAAATCCCCCAGCAGGAAAGGCGGTCGGATAAGGGTCATTTACCTTATTTCCTTCCACATCAAAACTCGCATATTCCTCCGCGATAGTCCCTACAACATCAACAATACGAATGTGCGTAATATTCTGCACATCTAACACGGGACTATCCGCCAATTCTGACAAATCAAATGGCGTCCCATACCCTGAATAATACTTTCCAGCCAGATTATTAATCTGCGTCGCGTCTATCGTTCCGAAACTACCAAGTTGCATATCATCTGGCGTCAATGAAGTCGCATCAAAACGCACAAAATCTTCCCCATTTGAGCTAACTTCCACAAATCCTAATTCTAAAAAATCTCCCTCTGGAGAAGAAAAACCATTTTCAAAAATAGCAAAATCAAAACCATTCCCGTCTCGAATTGGTGGCTCAAAAGTCAAAATAGCAGTACCGCCATCACCCAAACTTACCGTTAATCCGTCGGATGCCTCTATACCAGCATCAGCAATACCTGCACCCGCTAGTGCGCCGTCAGGCTCTGCAATATCTAACAAACCACGATTGACCGTACACGTTTTTGCCCAATTAATGATACTTTCATCTGTTCCGAGGAGTGCAGTGCTGCCGTCTTCGCCGACTTGAGGGGCAAATTGGGCCTTCGTATTTGTAGCAATGAAGGATAAAAGGATGAATGTTAAGGTAATTTTCAATTTTGTAAATTTAGTCTGCATTAAATTCTAAATTCCATTTTTTAAGGTAGTCCTCAATCGGAGTCAAGCCTACCTTCTCTCTTCTTTTATTTACTTTTTGTGGATTTACTAAAGGTGCTAATTTAAGTTCTCCGTCATTTATTTTGATTAGTTGTGTACCATAAATTTGTTTTTCACCTTCATCAACAAGGATTCTATCTTCCAACAAAGCAATATATTGTTGTTCTATATCTCCTTTTCTACATGCTTTTTTTAACAAGGGAAAATATTCTTTCCTTCCCGTAGGGTTTCCGTGTTGTAATGCTAAAAAAATAGCAGTCATCCCATTCTCCCCTACCTCATTCTTTGTTGGAAAACCACAAGTTTCAATAATATTCATAACTATTTGTTGATTCTCATTGTCAGTAGTTTGTTTATAGACGCTTCCTAAAGCTCTATTAGTCTTGTCACTATCATAAATCTTCTCTAAAATTATCCTCTTTTCACTACAGTTCACCTCAATTTGTCCAATTTTCAGACTTTCTTCTTGAATTCTTTTTTTCAACTCCTTTCTCCATTTTTTATCTTCTAATCTGGCTTTTCTCACAACAAATAACTGAACAATGTCTTCTTGATCAACAAATTCATCTAAGTAATACTTACTGGTAGAAAGCATTTTATCCAATTTATTTTGAGGAATTATTTCTCCACTTGTATCCTTAAAAATAACATTTATACTGGGAGGTATCCCATTTACATTTCTATCTAAAGACTCATTTTTTGTCAATTTTCTTAAACCTTTTGGTAAATAGCTGTAGTTTTTGTGGCATCCTATATTGAGACTTGCGAAAACGAACACAAAAAAAAACAGGTTTAATCTATAATGCATATTTATTGTTCATTTACTTCCAAAAAAATGTCAGAGCTATTTTTTGGCTCTATATGAAATCTGTTGATAAAATACTTTTATGACATCCACTAATCATCCAAACATCAGAAATATTTTTTGTGAAAAAATCTTCATCCTAATAGTTTTGAATAGTAAAAGCAAAAGATACTAATGCCTCCACAAAGATAATAAATTCCCCCGCAGAATTATTCCCACACGACATTTAACAAATAGCGATAATAAAGCCGTCATTCTCGTTTGGAAAGCGAAAAATAAATCTTACTTTTGCAGCACTTTTACAGACATTGTCAAAAAAGTACCAAATTAAAGATTAATCAAGTAAAATCAAGGTTCTCTAAGTCATGAGACCGTCAAGGGTCAACTGACAACCGATAACTAAAAAAGAAAATATGAATCTTCACGAGTACCAAGGTAAAGAATTATTGAAATCCTACGGCGTTGCCATTCAGGAAGGTAAAGTAGCAGAGACTGTCGAAGAGGCAATGACTGCATACGAAGCTGTGAAATCTGAAACAGGTAGCGAGTGGGCAATGGTCAAGGCACAAATCCACGCAGGTGGTCGTGGTAAAGGTGGCGGAGTTAAATTAGCTAAGAATGCTGCTGATGTGAAAGAACACGCTGGCAATATCCTTGGTATGATGTTGAAAACACCTCAGACACCAGGTGGTATGGACGGTGAAGGTAAATTGGTACGTAAAGTCTTAATCGCGGAAGATGCTTATCGTCCTGATTTTGATGCGTGTAAAGAATTTTACGTATCTATCTTAATGGATCGTGCTGCGAAGTGTAACGTTATCATTTACTCTACTGAAGGTGGTATGGACATTGAGAAAGTGGCAGAGGAAACTCCACACTTAGTACACTCTGAGCACATTGATGCAGAGTTGGGCTTACAAGCTTTCCAAACGCGTAAAATTGCTTTTGACTTAGGATTGAGTGGTAAAGCATTCAAAGAAATGACTAAGTTTATCGCTAAATTATACAGTGCATTTGTTGGTTCTGATGCATCTCTTTTTGAGATTAACCCTTGTTTGAAGAATGCACACGACGAAATCGTTGCAGTTGACTGTAAAGTTTCTTTGGACGAAAATGCATTATACCGCCACAAAGATTTGGCGGCAATGCGTGACACTACAGAGGAAGACGCGACAGAAGTAGAAGCACAATCTTACGGATTGAACTATGTCAACCTAGACGGTAACGTAGGTTGTATGGTAAATGGTGCTGGTTTGGCAATGGCAACAATGGACATCATCAAATTGAGTGGTGGAGAGCCAGCTAACTTCTTGGACGTTGGAGGTACTGCTGATGCGGCTCGTGTAGAGCAAGCATTCCGTATCATCTTACGTGACCCAGCGGTTAAAGCAATTTTGATTAATATCTTTGGAGGTATCGTACGTTGTGACCGTGTAGCGCAAGGTGTAATCGATGCTTACAAAAATATGGGTGATATTTCAGTTCCAATCATTGTACGTCTACAAGGTACAAATGCAGACATCGCTAAGAAATTAATCGATGAGTCTGGATTGGAAGTTATGTCAGCGACACTATTGCAGGAAGCTGCGGATAGAGTTAAAGAAGTACTTGCTTAAGAATTGTATAATGTCGAATGTCAAATGAATAATTTGCTATTTTGACTTGTACTTTTTTAGATATAGAAAAGCCCTTTCGCATTTTGCGGAAGGGCTTTTTTGATTTTTCATTATAGAAAATATGTTCCTCTTCAGAGTTTGACAGAATAAAATCTTAAGTAATTGGACATAAGTAATTTGGTATTGCTAAGTACAAGAACTTAATTCTATCAAAAGGGTTTTCTCATAAAAAATTGCAAGTTTGACTTTCTATTTTTACTTGTTCTTTTGGCGCTCCAAAAGAACCAAAAGAGCGTCGAAAATCGCACATTTTCAAATTTTCATCCTTCATGTGTCAATTTTGCTAAAGCAAAAAGGACAAGATGACCCTGCGGGACGGATGAAAATCTGAAAATTGCTTTTTTTTCGACATCCTCACAGCTTTTTCTTAGAGAAATATTTTTTATTAGAAAACCTTTATTCTATCAAAAACCAAGATTTAAACCAAAAGTGAAGCTTCTTACAATTGGACTCGCCCCTACTTGCACACCATAAGTGGTTGGACCTAAATAAGCATCGTTCATCGTTTCTACACCTTCTGGATTAAATGAAGTATAGTCACTCCCCATGAGATACAACAAATTAGTAGCTGCTAGATATACTCTCAATGAACCTCGATTAGCTTTCTTCATCAGCGCGGGACCAATAGTATAGCCAATAGTCAAGTTTCTCAATGCAGTGTAAGATGCATTTTGAATCATTGCATCTGTTTGGTCTCTGCTACGCACATAATGTTGTCCGTTATTGTCAGCAATACCGTCGCCATTTGCATCAAAAGCATCTTGTAATGAACGCCCCCATTGTGAGCCATAGTAAAGTGGGTCAATATTATAAACCTGAGCACCTTGAGTACCTTGCAATTGTATCGATAAATCAAAATCTTTAAAACTGATTTGACTACCTAATCCCCAGTAAAAATCAGGTGTATTTTGTCCAATTTTAACTAAATCACCACCTTCTTCAACTGTTCTTGTTCTATCAATAATGCCGTCACCATTTTGGTCTACTGCATAGCTGTATCCACTCTCCTGTCCTGCAAATTCTAATGGATTGTTAAGATATTTCATCTCAACTTCTCCTGTGGTTTCGATACCCCACATTTCTCCAATCTCTCCACCTACATAATTTCTAAATACAGGACCTCTGCCAGACTGACCATAAATAGCAGGAGCTAATTCATCAAGACCACCTAAATCAGTAATCTCTGTACGTAGTGTAGATAAATTAGCATTGATGTTCCAACTAAAAGTAGCATTACTGATTAAAATCCCTGTTAATTCAAGCTCTAATCCAGAGCTAGTAAGACTACCAGCATTACGCAAGACGCTAGTCGTACCAAATGCCTCAGAAACACTTTGTTCAAGTAAGAGGTTTTCAATATCAGAGTTGTAATAGTCTGCTCCTATTATTAATCTATTATTAGCGAAACCTAGATTAATACCATAGTTCATCTCTGTATGCGTCTGAAATTTTAATTCTGGACTTAATATATTTGTAGGAAGTAAGAAATTAGTTCCAAAAACTGTTGCACTAGGATTCAGAAGGTTAAACGAACGAGAAGCAGGAGTTCCTACAACACCTCTACTAAAACGTAATTTTAGCGCACTCAAAAAGTCTGACTGATAAAAAGCCTCATTATGTATATTCCAACCTAAAGAAAAAGCAGGAAATATTTTACTATTATTATTCGTACCTAAGCGGATCCCACCATCTCTGCTAAAAGAAGCAGATGCTAAATATCGATTATCATAAGCATAATTAAATCTTCCAAAAATACTTCTTCTCGCAGTAGTCTCCTTACTCTCTGAAACGGCAATATCAGCAGGGTCTAAAATTTCAAAATTTGGAGGTAGACCATAAGGCACATTGCTGCCATTTATAATTCTTGCGTCAACGGAAAATCTTTGAAATTCTATACCTGCTATAACATCTATATCATGTTTGTCCAATGTCTTTTTATAATTCAAACTCGTCACATTTAAATTAGAAACACTATAAACATCAGTTTGATCTAAATGCGTTAGGCTGGTACGTGCTCTTGAGTCAAACTCTAATCCTCTCCAAGAATAGCTTTCAGTCTCTCTAATATCTGCGCCCAGCATAGTTTTTAAATTCAAGCCATCGAGAATACTATATTGTAAATAAGAGCTAAAGTTACCATACATCATTTTTTGAAATCTATCGGTATTATCTAGTTTCGTTGCAGGGCCTGCATCTCCTGAGCCACCAATACCATTTCCACTGCGACCATAATGCCAGTCTTGGGCGGTCATACCAGGCTCCAAAGTATAGATACTATTATTAAAAGGTGCATCTCCTCCCCTATATCCCTCATCGAATGGTGTCAATCCTAACTCTTGCGCTTGTTTATCCAGTTTTTGCACAAAGGCAATCGACTCTGCGGTATGATAAATGGGATGAATACTGTAGGCTCTCAAAAGGTCTCTTTGGTCATGCCCTATAATATCTCTATCTCCAATAAATCCATTGAAATTTAACCCAAATTTGAATTTCGCTCCTAATTTAGCATTAAGATGCAGACCTGCGTTATATCTCTTAAAGCCTTCCGTTTGTACAATTCCCTTGCTATTCAAATATCCGACTGAAGCAAAATAATCTACATTTTCTGAATTTCCGCTCACACTAAAATTATGATTCATAGCATTACCATTTTGATAAAGCCAATCCTCCACAGCTTGTACATCAGGTGAGTTTTTATAAGCATTCAATCTATACTGATAAATGACTGGGTCGATTTGAGAAATATCAAAAGTGCCATCGGCCACATTAGCTTCTATTGTATTTGCCCATTCTTCAGCGGTAGGATTGACATTATCTTGCACGTACCGACTCGAAGTACTCAGGTAAGTATCGTAATTAAAACGTGCTTTACCTGATTTACTCGATTTACCTTTTTTACTGGTCACCAAAATAACACCATTTGCTCCACGAAAACCATAAATAGCAGCCGAAGCAGTACTTTTCAGTATCTCTATACTTTGAATATCATTTGGGTTAATAGTAAACAATCCTCCTGAAACTGGATAACCATCTACAATAATTAGCGGGCTTGCGTCTTTCAAAACAGAAGCGGCCGCTCTAATTTGAATTTTGGGTGCTGCACCAAGTGAGCCGTCTTGATTTTGAATAAGCACACCCGCTAGTTTACCTGCTAAAGCATCATCTACACGGGAGACTTGCATTTTAGAAATATCTTCGCCGTCAATCTGCCCGATTGTACCTGTAATTTGTGTTTTCTTACGCGTACCATAGCCGATAGCTATTTCATCTAACAAATCAAGTTCAAGAAGGGTAATATTCAGTATTTTTTGACTCCCGATAGAGATTGACTGACTTGTATATCCAGGATAAGAAAAGCTAAGTTCATCTCCATTTTTGACCTTTATTTCATAAGTTCCAATAGTGTCCGTTTCGGTACTTGATGAAGTACTATTTACTAAAACATTGATAAGTGGTTTTTTATTTATATCCACGATGGTACCAGTCAGTGTATAGGCATCTTGAGCAAATAATGCAACTTGAAGGAGTAAGAGCGTTATTAAAATTGAGTTAGATTTTAGATTCATTTTGTCATTATTATATGGTGCGAAGTATTATTTTTTGAGTTTTAAAAAATACAAACCTTACGATTAAGTGAATTAGCAAAGTATAATCTCTAAACGTAAAAATAGTATAAAATGGAACAATTTTCTTAAGCCCTACTCATAAGAAATGATAATATTTTGTATTACTTTCGCTTTTGAACGAGTACAATTTATTTAAAACACCTATACAATGAAAAAATATCTCCTTTTTGTCCTTTCTATTCTTTCATTTTCAATTCTTTTTGGGCAAAACTCACGTTACAGTTTTGGAGTCGTTCCTAGTTCACAATTAAAAATGACGACTTATGAACAAGATAGCTCCGCAGCAGCAGTTATCCTACATGATTTTGGAGAACTAAAGGTTGCCGATGCTGGCTCACGTTATATCCAAATTTTTGCTAAATGCAGACGCATAAAAATTCTTACAAAAGGAGGATTTGATTACGGCAATATCGAAGTTCCATATTATAGTTATAAAAATGGCGAGCAAATTACCAAAATACGAGCTATTGTTACCCTTCCAAATGGAGAAACCTATGAATTAAAAGGTAAAGACTTTTTTGTGGAGAAAAAAAGTAAGTATTGGTCTGCTAAAAAGATTGCTTTGCCTCGTTTAGAGGTGGGTGCAGTAATTGATTATTACTACAAAATAGAATCTGAATTTATAACCGAACCAAGAGAGTGGAAATTTCAAAATGAATTGCCTGTGCGCTATAGCCAATTAAGCATTGACTTTGACGACAGATTATCATACATATATCTTTTTCAGGGTTTTGAAGGTATGCAGAAAACAACGGAAGGTGAAAATACAATTTTAAAAGACTCCATTAGTTCTGCTGTTTTAGAACCTAAAAAATTTACGGTTCAAGATGTACCAGCACTTAAAGTTGAACCATTTATTACGACAATTGATGATTATGGGCTCAAAATACGTTTTCAATGTAGTCAATATCTGACGGTGCATGGAGAGTTAAGAGAATTACTTTCTGATTGGTCGACAGTGAATAGAAAGATTCTTGATCATTACCAATTTGGGTATCAGTATAAGAAAAAAATGCACTGTGGTAAAATACTAAAAGAAGCCTCCCCTATTCTCGATAAAGAAATATCTTCTTTAGAAAAAGCAAAAGCTCTCTATGATTTTGTTAATAAAAACATGAGTGATAATGGCTATGCAGGTTTTTATGTCACCAATTCACTAAACGAAGCATTTGAAGTAAAGAAAGGGAAAAAATCAGAAATGAATTTAATGCTCCTCGCACTTTTGCAAGAAGCAGACATAGAGGCACATCCTGTTCTAATTAGTACACGAGACAATGGTTATCCTTTAGTAAAATATCCGATTGTAGACCAGTTTAATCGTGCTCTTGTTTATGCTACCATCGACGGTAAGGGATATTTTATTGAGTGTGGAAATAGCCTGCGTCCCTTTGGAGAGTTGTCACGGAATAGCATGAATAGTAAAGGATTTTTATTGAAAAAAAGTGGAGGAGAATGGTTAGATATATCGCCAAAAAAGAGTAAAAAGATATATATGTCTGACTTCACTTTAAATAAAGAGGGTGAAATGTTCGGAAAAATATCTGCAAACTACACAAAAACGGCGGCAGCTAAAAGCCGTTGGGAGTGGATGAATAATGACAAGGAAAAGCAATGGGTAGAAATACTAGAAAACAGTATTCTAGACTTTGAATTAGACTCTGTTACCGTCGAAAATGAAGAGAAAATAAGCAAGCCTTTCAAAGTACATTTTAATGGCGACTTTAGCGGTGCAGTACAAGAAGTTGGAGATTTCATCTACATCAATCCTTTCATGTTTGCGGACTTTACAGAAAATCCGTTTAAGAGTGAAAAACGTCAATATCCAGTAGATTTCCCTCATCCATTTTCCAATCAATTTATCGTTAATCTCAAATACAATGCAGCAGACTATGCGGTAGAAGAATTACCCAAAGATGCCAAGTTAGAGTTATCTGGTAAGATTGTAACTGTTAGATATGCTGTACAAGAAAAAACACCAGGTTGGATACAAATAACTTATGCTTTGTCGGTCAATAATCCTTATATTTCTGTTCCTAATTATACGGGACTGCGGACTTTGTTTGATATGACGGCGGAGAAATTAGGGGAACAGATTGTATTGAAGAAGCTCTAAACTATAAGAATACATTGAGATGAAAACCTACCCTTTCCTTATCTTTTGTTTACTATCCTACCACCTGATTATTGGACAGACAAAAGGATATACTTTTGAAGATATCCCTCTTGAGCAATTAGAGATGACAAAATGTGCCGTAGATTCAAATGCTGCTGCTGTGATTTTGCATGATTACGGAATAATAAAAGTAAAAAGAGGCAATCGTGGTTTCGTTCAATCTTACATTCATAAACGCAGAATTAAGATTTTGGATAAAAGAGGACTTGAACGAGGCGATATTGAAATTCCATATTATAGTTATGAAAATCAAGAACGTCTCTTGGAAATTATGGCTAGAGTTGTTCATCCTAACGGACAAATTTTCAATTTAACACAAGAAGATTTTTTTACTGAAAAAAAGAGTAAATATTGGTCAGTTAAAAAGCTTGCAACTCCACAATTAAAAGTAGGAGCAATAATAGAATATTATTACGAGATAGAATCGGAGCGTATAACACAATTAAGAGAATGGTATTTCCAAACAGACATCCCCATATTAATTAGCAAATTAACGATTAATTTTCATCCTAATTTTTCATACATGTCTCTTTTTCAAGGGTTTGACGGCATGGAAAAAATAGAAAAAGGCCCCTTTACAATTTTAAAAAATGCGACTACAGAGGCTATTTTAGACTCCAATGACTTTACAATCAAAAATATTCCTGCACTCAAAACTGAACCATTTATCACAACCATTAACGACCATAGATTACGGATACGTTTTCAATTATCTATATATACAACAGAGCATGGTATAGTAAATCAAGTACTCTCCGCTTGGCACACCGTAACCGATAAAATACTCAATAGCCCGAGCTTTGAGATTCAATATACGAAGAGTAAATATTGTGGAAAAATAGTAAAAGCCGCTTCAGATATACTCAAAAAAGAAATTCCTCAATTAGACAAAGCCAAAGCTCTCTATAAATTTATCAATGATAATGTAGAAGTGAATCAAAATTCGGGAATTTATGTAGAGACATCGCTAAATGAAGCATTTGAAGAGAAATCAGCCTCTAAATCCGAGTTAAATCTCATGCTACTGGCACTCTTACAAAAAGTAAATATTGAGTCCTATCCAGTTCTTATAAGTACAAGAGATAATGGATATGCTGTATTAGAACATCCTATTATAGATCAATTTAACAGGACTATTCTATTAGTCATTATAGATGGCAAAAACTACTTCGTAAGCCAAGGTAATAAACTACGCCCTTTTGGAGAATTAGCTCGCAACAGTATGAACCAAAGCGGCTATAGCTTAAGACGTCCAATAGGAAAATGGCTACCTATTATACCCAATAAGAGTCAAAAAATTATCATATCTGACTTCAATTTAGATGATGAAGGCAATTTGAAAGGCAAAATTACTGTAAACTATACCAATATTGAAGCTGTGGACAATCGAGAGTATTGGATAAATAAAGAAGGAAAAAAGACCTGGGAGGAAGAATTAGAAAATACGATTGTAGATTTTGAATTGGAGTCTGTAACCGTCGAAAATGAAAGAGATTTAGAGAAGCCTTTCAAAGTACACTTCAAGGGTGATTTTACTGGGGCAGTTACAGACCTTGGAAATTTTATGTACATCAGTCCTTTTATCTTTTCTGATTTTTCAGAAAATCCATTTAAGAGCGAAAAGCGACAATATCCTGTTGATTTCCCACACTTATTTTCTAATCAATTTATCATTAATATCAAGTATGATTCCGCAGATTATTATGTAGAAGAATTACCAAAAGATACTAAGTTTGAGTTATTGGGTAAAAAAGTAACGGTGAGATACGCTGCGCAAGAAAGAGAGTCTGGATGGATACAAATTACTTATGCACTGTCGGTTAATGAGCCTTACTTCCCTGTTGATACTTATGAAAATTTGCGGTCGCTATTTGATATTACAGCAGAGAAATTAGGGGAACAGATTGTATTGAAAAAATTGTAGATTTTTTGAGGGGTCAGGTGTCAGGCAGCCCTAACTTGTACATTCGATATGCATACGAAGACTGTACAAGTTAGGGCTGCCTGACTCCTCGCCCCTGACTCCTGACACCTGATTCCTAAGAAATCTCCTCCTTCCTTATCGCTTTAAAATTTTCCACAAATTGAATCATTTTAATGTAGTCTTTCACCTGTGCCAGTTCAAAATTATTACTAAAAATCAAAATCGCCTCGCCATTACTCTCCAAGTGATTCAGTCCGCTAATTTCAATCAAAACTCGCAGTTTATCAGTTAAGAAAGCATCCATTGCTGCCGTATCTTCTACTTTAATGATATAGTTTTTGGGTCCTTTATCGTAGAGAGAGTAATCTATATCTCTATGCTCAGAGATAGGTATAAATTTATCCAACAATCCCTTTTTCTCAATAGTGAACTTAGGAATCGGAAACGGCAATTTCAAAAGACCAATTGTAGTTTTGTATTCATCTGGAAAAATATCCGCGCCTTCTTCAAAAGTCACATCTATTAATTCCATGTGCATTTCTTTATCTCTATCAGAAATACAATTAAACTCTGCTTCTATTGGACGCGTCTTGAAAAAATAGAAAGACTCGAAGTAATCTAAATCTTCCACGGGGTCAACTTGAAAATCCCAGCCATAATTTTCAGCCATTTCTTTGAGTTGGCTTTGACGGCGATTGAGTGGTTCGACTGTGTCCACTTTGATTTTAGTCGCTAGTTTATGATTAATAGAAGAAATATGCTTGTCTAATCCTTTAATTTTAATCTCCCCACCAGTGTTTTGGTGCATCTTTTGAAAATCATATAAATCCTCTAATACTGTCGTTCCGACCAATCGAGTCTCCGATAAATCAATGGTCGCATTTGCCCCCGCGGGGATTTGCGCAACTAATTTATTGATTTTAAGAATACCTAAAAAGTTGGCAATTCCTCTAATCTTCAATTCATAATTATTATTTGGCTTCATCACCAAATTAGAGCCAGAGTCAAAAATCATCTTAAAAAATCTCGGAATAGAAACGCGTGATAATAATATATGACTGATTAATACCAAAACCAATCCACCCGCTAATCCAACTAACAAATTAGTATAAAGTGTCAAAACCATCGTCCCTACAAAAAATATCAATTGCTCAATTCCATGACTATTGACTTGTTTGAATACGGCAGGTGAAGCTAATTTAAAGCCTGTATAGACCAGTAAAATCGCAAAAGCACACAGTGGCACCTGTTTCATAATTGGACTTAAAATGACGATAAAAGCCAGCAATAAAAGTCCCTGATACATATTCGACCATTTAGTTTTTGCACCATTATGCACATTCACCGTACTACGGATAATCACGGCAATAATCGGCAAACCACCAATCATTCCAGCCACCATTGTACTCAATCCAATACCCGTCAAATCCTTATTCAAGTCTGTTTTACGCTTATAAGGGTCAATCTTATCAACCGCCTTTGCTATCGCTAAGGATTCAATACTGGTAATCATCAAAATGGATATTACCGTTGTCCAAAACTCTACCGTATCAATCTTTCCAAAATTAGGATGCATGATAGATTCCATAATACTATCGGGCATTTCTAAAAGCAAACTTGGGCCAACTTCATACGCTTTTCCGAAGAAATGAATAATGTGTTCTTCAAAAAAGTTAAAAGCATAAGCAAAAGGAATAGAAAGCGCAATCACCCACATCGGAGTAGGCAAAATATGGAAAAAACGATAGCTAATTTTTGAATGGAAAAGAGATAAAAGCAGACCTACCAAAGCAATAATAACAACAAAAGGATTAGCTTCAGGCAAATATTTAACGGCATCTATCAGAGTATCAATAATCCCAGAACTATCAGAATGTGTCCCCAAAGCCACATGTATTTGCTTTGCAAAAATAATAATCCCGATAGCTGCCAAAAGACCATGAATCACAGAAGAATGGAATATATCTGCAAAACGTCCCAACTTCAACAAACCCAACAAAACCTGAATTGCACCTGAAATTACAATTGCAGCCAAAACATAATTAAAAGCCTGTCCAGAACCATCATCCATATTAGCTATTCCCGCAAGAATCACCGCAATCACCCCTTTCGCTGGACCATTAACAGAGATATGACCACCGCGATAAAGCGTTGTCACCACACCACCCACTATCGCCGAAAAAATACCCGCCATTGCCGGCGCACCTGCCGCCAAAGCAATTCCTAAAGAAAGCGGTAAAGCAATGAGCGCGACACTCACCGCTGCGATTAAATCACTCTGCCAGTTTTCAACTAAACCCTGTAAACCCTTTTTTGGTGTAATCTCCATTTACCTGTTTGTTTGTTTCTCCGTCGCATCATCCCGTTAAGCAGTAGGATTCGACAGAAAACGACTTGTTTGTTCGACTTTTCGCTGTTTTTGATAAATACGAAAGCGTAAAATAGGAAATAATTTGGGAACTACTTGGGTCGGTATCAGCCTCTTTTGTCAAAAAGGACTTGAACATTAAAGAATAGCTTTAAAATCAGTAAAAAATTCGGAATAACCACTAATCATCCACACATCGGAATTTAAAAATTTCTAATTTTTATATAGAGTTTAGCTTGCCCGTATGTGTGGATGATTAGCACACAATTTTGTCAACGTTTTTTAGCACTAAAGCCTCCTATATCTTCAAAACCAAATAAACCACAAAACTGCCAATCAACAAGCTCAAAATCTGAAAAGGAAATCGCCACCAAAAATCTGCGTCTTGCGATACACGACAATTCACAGCATTTGACCAAGCGATAAAGGCATCTGCCATTGGTAATTGACCAAAAATATAGCGTTTCTTACCATTAAATCTAAAAGCACAACCAAAACCTTGGAGGCTATTTCTCATGCCTTTATAAGCCGTAGTTTCTCCATACAATCCGAGTGTCCGCACACCTACGACCGAAGCCGCTCCGCCAATCCCCCAAATAACGGGTCCACTATCTACGTCGCCATATTTATCCACTCCTCTTCGATACTCACGTATACCTGGCAAGCCCAATCGATACTCCAAAAAATGTTCTTTATAAATCTCAAAATGCTCACGTCCCAAATCAGGGTCAATTTCATACAAATGACTCAAAATCAAACTCTGCGAAGAGCCTCTCGCGTCTAATCTAAATTCATCTCCGTCCATATATTCATGTGGTATCAAGCCCGTCATCGGGTCAAGATTCTCTTTCATCAAATCAACTCTATTTTTGATAATCGACTGATATTCAGACTTAAAGACCTTATCATGAACGGATAAAGCGGCAATACATCCAATATGGTCTGCGGGCCAAGTACCATAATGAAAAGAGCGCAAATAAGGTCGGTCTGTACTTTCGAATCCTTTCTTTATTTGTTCACAAGCATTTTTAAAATTGCGTACAGCAACAGGGTCTTTCTCTACCGAAATCTCTAATCTTTTGCCTTGTAAATAAGTCCGCCAACCTTGATAAAACGCCCCATATTCTATTGCTAAATCTTGCGTAAAAATACTTTTACCATAGTCAGATTCTATTTGTCTAATCGCAAAATCTATCTCCTCCAATGCTTCTTGATACAAATCTGTTTTCGGGTCAAAATCTTTGGCAATTTCACACCATGATAAACCGTAAAGTGCATTAATAAACACAAAACCTTCAGGGAAAAATCTCTGCATGCGACGACCTGCATTTTTGTGATGTAATTCGTCTTTAAGAAAATGAAGTTGTGCCAAAACTTCTTCATTAACAATACCATTTCCCTGCTCTTCACAGTCAGGCGAGTGATAAAGCGCGACATTAATACGAAGAATATAAAACGGAACTAAAAGGAGAATGAGTTGTACGAGTTTTTTCATTTGATTTCAATCTTGTCGCCTAAAAATTTGGGTTTAACGCGTAATAAAATATCTATAAAAACCTTCGTGCGCGCCAAGTATTCTCGCAGACGCACCCTAAAGCCATATCGACCCGATACATCTTGTGCATTAAAGCCAAGCGCATCAATGCCTTTCTTTTCTGCCAAAAAGATAGCGCGTTCATTATGAAATTGCTGCGAAATGATAGTAATTTTCTCCTGTCCAAAGATTTCCTTTGCTCTGACGACCGAGTCCAAGGTTCTAAATCCTGCGTAGTCTAAATAGATTTTATCAGCCGGAATACCTCTCTCAATTAATGCTTCTTTAAAATCTGTTGGCTCGTCGTATTCAGTATTTCCATTGTCGCCGCTGACTAAGACGAATTCGATTTTTCCTGCTTTGTAGAGTTTTACTGTAGCGTCAATTCGGTATTTGAAATAAAGATTTAAGTATCCACTTTTTAAGTATTTTGCTGTTCCTAAGACTAATCCGACTTTGTTTTTTTCGATATTTGAGGTGTCAGAAAAGACTTTACTTTCTGCACTTTTGCCGATTGAGTAATTGGCGAAGAGGATGAAGAGGAAGGGGGAAATTAGGGCGGCGAGTAGCATTTTTTGTTTTTTGGATTTCATGTTATGCATATTTTCTTGTAAAGTGATTCGTAATTTTCAACAAAATTTCACTTTCATATACTCTGACATTCCTGGTAAATCATTACAAAATACTTTCACCTTCCATGTAGGGTTTGATGTACTTATTTCCTTTAAAGCCAAATCATCCAATAATATTTTTTCCAATCTTTTCATATCAATTTTTCTTTTACCTCTATTACTACTACGAAAAATACTAAGCCATTTATTCCTACGTTTAGCCTTTAAATGCTTAGCATTGAGATTGAGAAGTTCATTAATCTCCTTATCATAGGTAGTATGAGAAGACTTAATTAGCCCTGTAGAAGAATAAGACACAGTCTTAATATGAGCAAGTTTAGTTGGATTAACTTGCATAGGCAAACCGTTAGCAGTAGCATTCGGCCCTGCACATTCAGCCTTACGAGTATCGCAATGCGTTTCAGTCGGCTGACCTCCTTTTCCAAGACAAACAGCCATGAGATTTTTGTAATCTAACCGCAAATCACTTGTGCCTTCTGTCCCGTTGCAAATACTACGCTCACAGTGGTGTTCAATAGTAGCAGAATTCAAATTTAAGTGTTGTTGACAATAGGCACAAACTCCCATTTGCTCGGAAATCAATGATTTAAGTAAATCATCTTTAACACCTTTATCCATTTCATCATAAGATGCAGCATCGGCTCGGGTATAAGTTTGAAAAGATGTTGGTGCACCTGTTTTCTTAATTAGCCTCATGTTCCATCTCAAATTGGTAAGCAGATAAACGAAATTGTAATTCCTCGCTCAATGGATTAATATCAATTGAAGGATCTTCTCCTTCCAATTTTTTTACTTCATCGATAACCTCTTGTAGTTTTTCAATGCCATTTCTCTTTTCTACTAATTCGTCAAATTTTGTACTCAATTTTGCGTATTTCTTAGGTCTTTCGTCTACTCCAAATACATGCTTTAGTAAAGTATTAGTATCTGTTCCTTTTGATTTAGTATGAATTTTTTCAAATTGAAAACCTTCACAAACAAATATATTTTCACTGCTGACAGAAGCAACGACCTGAGGAGAATGTGTTGTAATAAAAAACTGGATATTTGGAAATAACTGAGTCAAAAGTGGTATAATTTCTCTCTGCCATTTAGGGTGTAAATGTGCTTCTATCTCATCTATTAAGATGACGCCTTTTCCTTGTAGAAAATCTTTATTTTCTGTATTACTATTAGCTATTGTTAAGCTGTAGGCTATATCTGAGATAAGAGAGATGATTGTTTTTTCACCATCAGATTTATTTTCTAAAAAGTCTATTTCCTTTGTATTTTCTTCTTGTAGAATTAGAGAGCTTTTGGTCTTATGAATACCTGCTCTTGTAATTTCGGTAGATTTTAAATAATAAGTTTTCCCTCTTAAAACTTCAAAGGCACGCGTAACAGCAGTTCTTACTCCATTTAATTCTGGGCTATAAATATTAAAATGCCCTGCCTCACGTTGCATTCTTAATTCTTGCGTTTCTTTATCAATAAACCAGTCCGAAAATCTGGAATAGGAACGCATATCGAAAACCATTTCATCCCAAGCTTTTAACTGTTTTATATGATATATTTTAGAAGGAGGGGGGTTATATGAATTAATAAGTGACCGATTTGCAGAGTAGAATTTAACGATTGGAAAAGGAACAGTATTTATATGTATCCTTTTGTCTGTCAGAAAAGGCGAATTCTTTTGCAAAAGCATATTAATTACTTTATTTTGAAGCTTTTTATTGTTATCAATCAGACCAGTTGCTACCGCAAGCTGGAAACTTTCTTCCGATATCAAATCTGTTCTCATTTCAATAGTCAAATTCGCATACTTACTTTTGTAATTTATAGCATTGTCATCCCATTTAAATCCTGTTTTAGCATTTCCAACTATTTTTATAAATTTAGCTAAACAAATACCAACTGCCTCCAATATACTTGTCTTACCAGCCCCATTACTTCCAACAAACAAATTCATCTGTGGGTTAAATTCCACAGATGCATCAACGATACCTTTATAGTTCTCTATCTTAATATTTTTAACCTGCATCTTCGATTTATTTAAAATTCATCTGCGACAAAAAACAAATTTATAAAAAAACGGTGAGCATTATTACAATACTCACCGTTTTCTTTTGCGTTGGCAGTCCGCGATAGCTATCGGGACAACCAGCACCTAGAATTCTGCATTACCCGGCGTACGCGGGAAGGCAATCACGTCACGAATATTCGTCATACCTGTGATAAACAAGATAATACGCTCAAAACCAAGACCAAAACCAGCGTGCGGACATCCACCAAAACGGCGTAAATCCAAATACCAGTTTAATTCCTCTGTCGGTACACCCATTTCAGCCATACGCGCTTCTAAGACATCCAAACGCTCTTCACGCTGCGAACCACCAATAACCTCACCGATGCCTGGGAACAATACGTCCATTGCCGCCACAGTCTTACCGTCATCATTCAAGCGCATGTAGAAAGACTTGATGTCCTTCGGATAATCCACTACAATGACTGGCTTTTTGAATTTCTTCTCTACTAAGAAACGTTCGTGCTCTGCCGCAAGGTCTGTCCCCCACTCCACTGGAAATTCAAATTTACCTTTTTTGTAAGGTTTAGAATTTTGTAGGTGGCGAATTGCTTCTGTATATGTGATACGCTCAAAATCGTTGTCCACCACAAACTTCAATGTTTCCATTAATGGCATTGGACGACGCTGTGCCGTTGGTAGATTTTTCTCCAACTGCGTGATACGGTTTTCTAAGAATTTAAGGTCTTCCGCGTAATTGTCTAAGACGTAGTTAAGCAAGTATTTGATGAAATCTTCTGCCAAATCCATGTCTTCATGAATATCTGCAAAAGCAACCTCTGGCTCAATCATCCAAAATTCCGCCAAATGACGAGAAGTATTCGAGTTTTCCGCACGGAATGTTGGTCCAAAAGTATAAACCTTACCCATTGCCAATGCACCAATCTCTGCTTGCAACTGACCAGAAACGGTCATATTCGTTGGTTTACCAAAGAAATCTTGTGTATAATCTACATTTCCGTCCTCTGTCAATGGAGGATTTTTGTCATCCAAAGTCGTAATGCGGAACATTTCACCCGCACCTTCGGCATCACTTCCTGTGATAATCGGCGTATGCATGTAGTAAAATCCGCGGTCATGAAAGAATTTGTTTACCGCAAAAGCAACAGCGTGACGAATACGAAAAACAGAACTAAATGTCTGTGTACGCATCCGAAAGTGTGCATTTTCACGTAAAAATTCATTAGACATTTTCTTTGCCTGCAATGGATATTTACTCAAATCTGCATCTCCCAATATCTCGACACTATCTGCCACGATTTCAATCGCTTGACCTGCACCTTGCGACTCCACCACTTCACCTGTCACAGAGATACAAGCATGAAAACCAATACGCTTCAATACTTCCTCTGGTAAATTCTCAAAATCAATGACACACTGCACATTATTAAAACTCGTACCGTCGTTAAGGGCAATAAAACGGTTGGCGCGAAAGGCACGTACCCAACCTTTGACAGTTACTTTTTCTCCGATTTTCTCAGTAGTGAGAAGGTCTTTTATTTCGGTTCTTTTCATGATTTTTATTGAACGCAGAGTGCGCAGAGGCAGTTTACCCGTATGGGCAGATTTTTAACTTTGGCTACGCGTGATTATGACTATATTTTTTCAGTATTTATTACGTCAGAAATGAGAAAATTGTTCCTCAGATTTGGTAAAATTGGAAAGTGGTGAAGAACCGTCAACTATCAATCGACAACTGACAACCAAATTTCAGGCGCAAAGGTAAGATTTTTAGAGAAAAAAGGAATTTTTAAATTCAAATTCAAGGTGCAATTTCAAATTCAACACGACTCTGGTAATTTGAATTTGAGTTTGATACTTGCATTTGAATTTAAAACTTGGAGAGATTGAATGAAACAAAAAAACCGCGCACCGTAGTTCAACCGTAAGAGAGTCAGATAAAATATTCGTTATTAGTTAAATAGGAATACGGTGGTTGAAGCTGCCGGTGGCGGAGTTCGTAAACAAGTATTAAAGCGTGTCTTACGTTGCGAAAAAACAAAATTTACGAGGGACATTCTATCCGTCCGCCCCTCGCACAAAACTTGTTGAGCAACAAAATTCTTTGGTTTTGAAGTTTAAAGGTGGCGAACTACTACTTTTAGTAGTCCGCCCTTAACCTTTAAAAATAATGGGTTTTAAAACATTCAGGACTTACATAGGTGTCGGGCTTTAAGTGTAATTGTAGTTTTCAATGGGTTTTGGTGTAGAGTAATTTTGATTTTAGATGTACGGTTTTATAAATGAGTGTTTAGGTTTCAGATGAAGTGATAATGGGTTTAGCTGTTTTGGCGTTTTCATAAGGTCAGATAGAGTTGAGTTATTTTGGAATATCAAGTTGTCATTCTTGTAAAACTTGCTTGTCTTTTTGTAACATTTTTATTTTTTTGCGTCTTAATAGAGAATTTTTTAGAAGAATTAATCGTTTAAATCATACATGACCACCAACTACCAACCTCCAACTATCAACTAATTCATACCACAAAGTAAAGACCTTCCTTTCAGCTACGCAATAGCTAAAAATCAACCGACCCTCGGTTTAAAAGAGTTTAACTTAGTACATTTGTATTTCGGTAGAACTCTTAAATAAGACAGACTAGTCTAACTTTCTCATTATCAACCATTTATCTAAAGTGTTAAGAGCGTAAATTAATTACGTTAATAACTTTAACATTTCGCTCGAAGGATGAAATCGGACATTAACAAGATAAACACGCATCGGAGCGTAAAAGCGGGTGTGGAACAACCAAGTTCCATCAACCCTAATTTGTCCGTCAAAAGGATAAAAAATCGCCGTGTCAAAAAGTCTATTTCGGATTATGTGGAAGGAATTTTGGCTGGAAATCGGGTAATTTTAAGTCAAGCCATCACTTTAATTGAGAGTAAAAAGAACGCTCACCGCATTTTAGCACAAGAAATTATAGAAAAATGTTTGCCTCATGCGGGCAAATCTATCCGCATTGGCATCACGGGTACGCCTGGTGTGGGAAAAAGTACTTTCATTGAAGCATTTGGACAGCATATCACTAGACAAGGGAAAAAGGTTGCCGTATTGGCGATTGACCCAACGAGTAAATTGAGTGGTGGAAGTATCTTAGGAGATAAGACGCGCATGGAAAAATTGTCTTCTGATGACAATGCTTTTATTCGCCCCTCTCCTGCTGGGGACTCTCTAGGAGGTGTCGCTCGCAAAACCAGAGAAACAATCGTCCTTTGCGAAGCGGCAGGTTATGACCACATCATTGTCGAGACAGTTGGTGTCGGTCAATCCGAAATCGCAGTCCATTCAATGGTCGATTTCTTTCTTTTACTTTTATTGCCTGGTGCGGGTGATGAATTACAAGGTATCAAACGCGGTATTGTCGAAATGGCGGATATGGTGGCAGTAAATAAAGCCGACGGCGACCGTTTGAATGATGCAAAAAAGGCGAAGGTTTCCTATCGAAATGCATTACATCTTTTTCCGCCGAGTGAGAGTGGTTGGATTCCGCAGACTGCTATTTGTTCTGCTGTTTCAGGTTTGGGCATTGCCGATATTGAAGCGACTATTCATAAATATCAAAAGCAGACGACAAAGTCTGGTTGGTGGAAGGCTCGCCGTCAGCGTCAGGCGCAGTATTGGTTGGAGGAAAGTATTCAAGATAGATTGCAAAGACTATTTGCGGAAAATGAGGCGGTAAAGGCTCGAAAAATGGAGATTGAGCAGGCTGTTTTGGACGGGCGGATGAGTTCTTTTCGCGGGGCAGAGTTGTTGTTGGCTTTGTTTGAGGGAAATAATTTACAAATTTGATAATTTTTATTGATTTTATGGGATAGTATGAGTATCTTTGGTAAAGCTAAACAACTATGAGAGTAAAAATTTTTGACACAAAAGCGCAAAAACACATTGAAGCAAAAATAGAAATCGCTACGGCCAAAGATATGCCTTTTAAAAAAGATAATTGGAAGTTTAATTGGCGTGAATTGTATAAAATAAAAGGTAGTTTGGTTTATAAACTCGTGCGAGACGATATTATTGAAGGTGTTGTGATGTTTTCAGTAAAATATGACGAAATGTTCTTTATGAACAATATCGAAATCGCTCCTCATAACTATGGTTCAGAAGGACGATATGATGATGTTGCTGGTGCGTTGATAGCTTTTGGTTATAAATTATGCTTAGAAAAAGGATTAGGAAACTACAAAGGATACTTAGTTTTTGATAGCAAAGAAAGACTTATTCCTCTGTATGAGAGAAAATATGGTGCTGTTCACACAATGGGACGCTCTATGTATATTGGCCCTGTATCTGGTCCGACATTAATTGAAAAATATTTAAAATATTGATTATGGTAATTGAAGATATAATTGTTAATGAAGAAGGAATAAATGGTTCGGAAACAGGGGAAGTAGATACTACAAGTCCTGCCTTTTTTGCATTGCGAGCAGCAATCGAAGCCGACGTAGCAAATCGTACTCCCGAAGTGCAAAGAACAATGGACTTTTTAATTCTTCGTGGTCAAATAGTGGCATATCTTGAGGATAAAAAAATAGAAAAAACTATTGGCATAGGCGACTGGCTAAAAAGACATCTCGAAATTCTAAAAATCAAAAACAAAACCTTCGCAAAATACCTCAACATCAAAGAACCAAACCTCAGCGCCATTCTAAAAAATCGCCGTAAAATAAACATTGATTTTGCTTTAAAGTTAGAGCAATTGTTTGATGTGAAGGCAGAAGTTTGGTTGGGGGTTCAGTTGAAAAATGAGCTTTTACAAGTGGATGAGGATGTTAGGAAAGGGTATGAGAAGTATAGTTTAGCGGGCTTGAAGGCTTGATAGATAGCCAATTTTACCAAACTAAAAACAAAATTTTTAGTTTGTCATTCCGGCGGTAGGAGGAATCTAAGAGTACCGTTCTACTCAGATTCCTCCTACCGTCGGAATGACAAATAAAATTCCTTTGGAATTTTGTTTGTAAAAAAGCACCTGACTCAAATCAAAACAGCCGCTAATTCCAAAAGAATTAACGGCTGTTCTATTTTCATAAATCACTAATAATCAGCGATTTAAAACCTACGACTTCTTCTTTCTCCGCCACCGCTGCGTCCACGTCCTCCTCCGCCTCTACGCTCGCCACCACGTCCACTGCCTCCGCCGCCGCCACGGTAACCACCGCGTCCACGTCCACCGCCACGGTTTCCACCGCCGCCGCGTCTATCATCTCTGCGTCCTTCATTTAGGCGAATATCACGACCTTCTAAAGTTGCGCCTTCAAAAGCAGATACTAACTCTTCAGCTGCATCCTCTTCGATATCGAAGAAAGTGAATTTTGAAGACAAATCAATCTTACCAATTGTTTTTCCTTCAATACCAGAATTTCCACATAGTAAAGCTAACATTCCTGCTTTGCCATCTACATCCATACTACCGACATTGATGAAGAAACGCTTCATTTTGACACCATTAGCATTCACATTTTGACGCTCACGACGCTCGCCTGGCTTGCGTGGGTTGAGGTCCATTGTGTTGCCATATTTCTTGAGTAGATTGTTGAAAGACAAACTCACTACTTTTTCAAGTAATTCCTCTTTTGTCATTTCTTCAAACTCAGCTGCGATATGTGGCAAATAAGTTTTGATTTCCTCATTTGGCTCGGCTTCTTTCAAACGATTGATATATGCCATCAAACGCTTTTCACCAATTTCTTTACCCGTTGGAATATGCGCTAAGTCAAATTTTGCCTTAGTGATTTTCTCCAAACGGCGCACGATATGGTAATCGCGTGGGTGCATCAAAACCATAGAGATACCTTTCTTACCAGCACGTCCTGTACGACCTGCGCGGTGCGTGTAGAATGAAATATCTTCTGGAATATTGTAGTGAAAAACGTGTGTAATTTCGGAAACATCAATACCACGTGCCGCTACATCTGTCGCCACCAAAATCTGCAAACGTCCTTTACGAAAACCTTGCATTACTTTATCACGTTGTGCCTGACTCAAATCGCCATGTAAAGCACCCGCATTATAGCCATCTACCCCCAAACGCTCTGCTACTTCCTGACTATCTCGACGTGTACGTGTGAATACCAAACCAAAAATAGAACTATCAAAATCTAAGAAACGACGCAATACTTCGTAACGCTCAGAAGGGCGCGTAATGACGTATTGGTGGTCAATATCTGTGTTTGTTGTGTTCTTTTCACCAACTGTCAATTCAATTGGGTCAGTCATGTAGTTTTTCGCGATACGACGCACTTCATGTGGCATCGTTGCAGAAAATAACCATGTACATTTTTCGTCTGGTGTGTTTTCTAAGATATCATCTAACTCCTCTTTAAAGCCCATATTGAGCATCTCATCAGCCTCATCCAAAACTACATAATCGATATTTTCAATATTCACTGCTCTACGGTTAATCATATCACGCAAACGACCTGGCGTCGCTACGATAATGTGAACACCTCGTTTTACATCACGAATCTGACGTCCGATGTCTGTACCGCCATATACTGCATAGATTTTCAGCTTGCGATT
Organism: uncultured Saprospiraceae bacterium; assembly: GCA_964595615.1. Taxonomy (GTDB): domain Bacteria; phylum Bacteroidota; class Bacteroidia; order Chitinophagales; family Saprospiraceae; genus JAHDCG01. Next base: position 2,788 of record CAZQTE010000011.1, on the reverse strand, counting down.
ACCAGCTGCAAAACGTTCTAGTTCTTTTGAAATCTGTAAACACAATTCACGTGTTGGAGCAATTACAACCGCTTGTGTATTTTTATTTGAAGTATCTACCAAATCCATCAAAGGTAAACCGAAAGCTGCGGTTTTACCTGTTCCTGTTTGCGCCAAACCTACTAAATCAGAAGGATTTTCCAATAACTGAGGAATTGCCTGCTCCTGTATAGGTGTAGGTGTTTCGAAACCCATCTTCGTTAGGGTACCGAGTAGAGGTTGGGACAAGCCCAATTCTGCAAAAGTTGCCATACTTATTGTTAAAAGCAGTCTTTTTGAGAGATATTAGATGTTGGATACTAGATGTTAGACATAAAAGTCGAATATCTAAAAGGTCGAAAATCTAAAGTCTTACAACAACAAAGACTGTGGTGAAGCGGAATGCTGAAAATAGCGCGAAATACTAATGTGGGATTTTACTTCTGATAAAATCATCTTTTTAACTAAACTGCGCTTTTTCGGAGACGATAAATTTCAGCATTTGCTTTTTTGAAAGGACAGTAGGAAATTAAAATTAAAAAGTGAATTAAAATTAAAATTTGACTGTATGCTCGGTTTTACCAACCCCGTTCGATGCACTACGCAAGTACATTGTAAACTCAAAAACGGATTAAAATAACCCGTTTCTCTTAAATCGAGTGCAAAGGTACAATTTTATTTGGTATTGCGTAATGATTAGTTCTTAATTAAAAATTAAATTTTGTTGATTTTCTTCTATTCTTTGTTAAATCAGTTGGTAAAATTTAATGCTCTTTACTCAAAAGTAAATTTTAAGTCACCATTTTTTAAAGTCTAAAAACGACAAAAGCCCTGTACATCCAAAGATATACAGGGCTTTTTTTCAGTTAGCTAAGTTGCTAAGTAAAGTTGGGTTTCGTTTAGTAACGATCTCCACCTCCACCGTAACCACCACGGTCTCCGCCGCCGCCGTAACCGCCACGGTCTCCACCGCCGCCGCCGTAACCGCCACGATCATAACCGCCACGACCGCCACCGCCGCCGTAACCGCCGCGACCACCGCCGCCACCGTAACCGCCACGACCACCGCCGCCGCCGCCACCGTAACCACCACGACCTCCACGGTCACGGTTTTCACGTGGTTCTGCTTTCTTAACTACAATTGTTCTTCCGTCTACTTCACTGTCGTTCAATTCGTTAATTGCTGCTTGTCCCTCTTCTTCGTTCGCCATTTCAACGAAACCGAAACCTTTAGAGCGACCTGTGAATTTGTCCATGATGATTTTGACAGAGTCAACTTCACCAAACTCTTCGAATAATTCACGTAGGTAATCTTCCTGCGTGTCGAAGTTTAATTTTGCCACAAAAATATTCATAAAAAAAAAATAAAAAAGTACTAAAAAAGAGCTTACTCAAAAAGTTACTAAAACAGGTATTAGATTTAAAAACAAATCGAACACATACAATACGAACTAAAGTAATCTCAGTGAAAAAAAATTTAAGAAAGATAAAATGGAAAGTATAATTTGAAAGGAACTAAAACGAAAAACAAAACATAAAACATCTTGCCGAAAAAACTTTTTTTGAGGAAATCGCAAAAAATCAAAAGGGAAAAGAAGTGATAAAATTTGCTCCGTTGGAGCTACTTTAAACTTACATTACAAATAACTAATCTTAAAGACGCGACAAATATAGGTTATATTTTGATAAGATGCTTAATTTATATCGTCATTCCGATATTTTTTTTCGGATTCATTTTTTTATTACTCTAAATCGAGGGTTTAAATACAAAAAAGAATGCTTTCTCCCTGAAAATCAGAGAGTTTTGTATTTTGCATTTTTATTTATTCAACTGATTTTTTACTCATATTTAAATATTTAAAAATGAAACGAAGAACTGCTCTCCGAAATTTGGCATTGACTGCCGCTGGAACGACGACTTTGGCTACGGCTTGTCTCTCACGTACTTCTGAAAATAAAATGCAAAAACAAACGTCAATAAAACTAAAAGCAAATATCAAGCAATCTGTCTGTCGTTGGTGTTATGGAGATATGCCTTTGGAAGAATTGGCGGATTTTTGCAAGGACTTGGGGATGTTTAGTATTGAATTGCTAAAAGAAGACGAGTGGGAAATCGTGCAAAATCGAGGTCTGACTTGTGCCGTGGCAACAGGGGATATTAGCTTAACAGAAGGTTTTAATGATGTAAAAAATCACGCAAAATTACAAGCTTTTTATCCTGATTTAATACGAAAAGCGGCGGCAGCTGGTTTGCCAAATGTGATTTGTTTTTCGGGTAATCGAAATAGTATTAGCGATGAGGAAGGCATGGAAAATTGTGCTGTAGGTCTCGAACCGCTTGTCAAAATTGCTGAGAAAGAAGGTATTAATCTTATCATGGAGGTTTTTAATTCAAAAGTTAACCACCCTGATTACATGGCAGATAGTACGAAGTGGACGGTGGATTTGTGTAAAAAAATGGGTTCTGAACGAATGAAAATCTTATACGATATTTACCACATGCAAATCATGGAAGGTGATATTATCCGCACTATTAAGGACAATCACGCTTATTTTGCACATTATCATACGGCGGGTGTGCCTGGTCGTAATGAGATTGACGAGTCTCAAGAATTGTACTATCCTGCTATCGTGAAAGCGATTATTGATACAGGTTATACTGGTTATTTGGGTCAAGAGTTTATTCCTAAAAAAGAAGATAAGTTGGGGAGTTTACGAGACTCTGTCCTGTTGTGTGATGTTTAAATTGGTTATTGGGTTATTGGTTATT
>CAZQTE010000010.1:27498-30440 GCA_964595615.1 uncultured Saprospiraceae bacterium | reverse complement strand
ATAAGCGGAAAAGAAGTAGTTCAGATTCTGAATCTATTATTTTCGCATTCCTTAGTTACTCAAAAGGTGACTCAAAGTCACCTTTTGAGTAGCGTTCTGTGATTTACCAACCAAAATCATAAAGAACCTATTTTTTTCTAAAACCCTTATTAAGCTCTTGCAAAATAAAATACCCCAAACCTCGAAGTGCATATTCTGAATTAGATAAAACGACAACACCGGTACGCGTTTCCTTTACGAAAGCCATATACCCACGATAACCACTTGTTGCTCCTGTATGCAGAACAATAGGATGATATTTTTTTGGTTGAATGATATGCCAAGCCTCACCTGCAAAGATATTTTTTTCCATTCCTGATGGTATAAGAGCTTTATGCATTCCTTCAAAATCATTTTTATCAATGTTTTCGCGTAATAGAGTCAGTAAATCTTTTAGATTTGATTTTAGACCAACAGCACTTGAAAAGCTAGAGTATTGCCAGGGCTTAGTACTTTGATAAGATTTATCAAAACCCTCCACCAGTAATTTTTTTTCTTTACTTGATAAATTAATTTTTGTATCGGGAAATTTACCTTCTAAGAGATTATTCCTGAGGATTTCCTCAAATCTAACACCTGTATTTTCTTCAATAATTAATTCAATTAGGGCATAGCCTAAGTGTGAGTAGTTATACTTACCTACTTCAGCTGTTGCAAAATTATAAGTCTTATAATATTCTGCTAACATTTTTTTAGTATAAGACATATAGGGCTGATTGTCTTCTTTCTGTGTCATGCCAATTCCTAATGGAACTCTAGGTAAACCAGATGTATGGGTTAACAATTGTTGTATAGTAATAGTCTTAGCTGTATGATTATGAATACTATCTGGCAGGTAATTGTTGATAGAAACATCCTTGTCTAAGATATTTTTTTTAGCTAAAATATTGACTAAGCTAGCAGTAAAGATATTCGTTAAATTTCCAATCTCAAATAGATTATCTGGACTAGGGAGAATACTCGTGTCCTTCTTAGTAGACCCAAATGGAAAGATAAAAGTACTATCTCTGGCTATTATACCAACAATAAAACAGGGACTTCTCTCGAAATTTATTTCCAATTCTTCATATACTAATTCATTTATTTTTTCCTCTATCTCAAGTTGAGTTTGTGCTAATAGAGAGTGTGTTAAGAGAAGATAGCAAAATAACAAGAATGAAATTATTTGCACTTTCGTAATGGAATTTTTATGAAATATAATACTTTTTTTTAGCATAGTAAGTGTAATAAATTTTGAATTTAAATTATTTCTTTAGTGTAATATATCGGTTTTTATGAATTAATGTATGTGTCTTGTTCCTTACTTATTACTGCTCTTTTTTCTTTTGGTATAGAATTTGGTTCTATTCACCAAAGTAGATATTCTCTATCAATATAGTAGATGTAAATAAATATTATCCCCTCTTACTCTTTTACATCTTACTCTTTTACCCTCTCAAATATTTATTTTCAATCTGATTATATGGCAAATTACTGCCAAACAAAAGTAAAAATATCCTCATTCGTTGGGTAACCGGCTAAAACGTAAGAATGAAAATATCTTCATTTTACGTGTATTATAAGTTAATTGCTACTTATTAACAGTGACTATCAACGAACGCGCTAAATACGTTTTGAGGTACATGAAAACTGACCGATACGAAGATTTATCTTTTGTATCAGGTCGGTTTTTAGGTTATAAGTACATTCATTTTTCCCAGATTAAACACATTCTGCTAAGCAGAGAGGCTATAAAATAAAGATTAACATGAGCATATTTTACAGGCTATTTTCAATAAAGACATTCATTATGGCATTTCTTCCCACTTTTAACGGTAAACAAAAGTCTCTTTTTGTTTTACTGCTTTCTTGTTTTTTGAGTATAGGATTATTTGCTCAAAACGATCTCTCCTTAACCGCAGAAACATTTAATACACCTGCTTCTACAAATTGGGCTGCTGGGGAAAATGTAGTTTTCAAACTCGTTGTGAAAAACGACGGTTTGCAGAATAATACTGCTGTAACCGTAGATGTGCCGACACCTAGCAATATGACTTATCAGTCAGCAGGTCTGGCAACAGCAGGAACCTCCTTTGATGGAGCCACTTGGGATATCGGCGATATCTTAACAGCAAGCACAGATAGTGTGTTTATTGAACTAACTTATCAAATCGATGCAGGTACAGATGGTATTTATACCATCATGCCAGAAATCTCAAGTATGACCGAGACAGACACAGATAGTACACCTGGTAATGGTGTTTTATCAGAAGATGATTTTGGAAGTTCTTGTGTTAGTGTTCCAGTTCAACTTATTTGTCGTGACACTCTTGTTGCTACAGCTCCAACTGGACACATGAACTATCAATGGTTCAAAGATAATATAGAAATTTTCGGAGCAACTGCCGAAACTTATGAAATAACAGACGATGGTACTTATCATTATACTTTGAATGATGGAACTACCAATTGTCCAGCAGAACTCTGTTGTCAAATTATAGCTCAATTCGGCGAATGTGCTGGCTTGGGTGATTTTGTTTGGTTTGATGTCGATAATGATGGTATCAAGGATGGAGCTGAAACAGGTATCTCAGATGTAACAGTCTATTTGATAGATGACATGGGAGATATTATTGATTCGACTATGACCAATAGCTTAGGAGAATATTCTTTTACAGACTTAATGCCAGGAGACTACCAAGTCCAATTCGACCACTCAACTGCTCCGGCTGATTATGTTCCTACCACTCAATTAAATACAGATCCTGATGATCCAACAGATAGCGATGCAGATGAAACTACCGGTTTGTCGCATGTTATTAATTTATCTCCAGGAGAATTTGATGACTCTATCGACGCAGGATACTTTTTCCCAGCGAGTTTAGGAGATTATGTATGGAATGATGAGAATGCAGACGGTATCC
>CAZQTE010000010.1:15169-27398 GCA_964595615.1 uncultured Saprospiraceae bacterium | reverse complement strand
GTATCCAAGACCCAACGGAAGACGGGATTGCGGGTGTTGAAGTTATCTTATATGATGATATGGGTAATGTTGTAGCAATAGATACAACAGATAATACAGGAGCATATTCTTTCACAGGTTTGATGCCTGGTGATTACAGTGTAGTATTCAATCCAGCTACAGTACCAATGGGTATGACACCAACTATGCAAGATGTAGCAGGAGCGGGAGAAGAAGGAGATAGTGATATAGTGAATATAGCGACAGGTTCAACTGCGACAATCTCATTAGGAGCAGGTGAATACAACTCAGACGTTGACGCAGGATATTTCTTCCCAGCGAGTTTAGGAGATTATGTCTTTGAAGATTTAGATTTAGATGGAATTCAAGATGTAGGAGAACCTGGAATTGATGGTGTAACAGTTACTCTATTTAATGGTGACGGTACGCCGACTGGTTTAACAACTACAACAATGGGTGGTGGTGCTTATGAGTTTACGAACCTAGTACCAGGTGACTATTACGTTGTATTTGATCACAATAGTGCAATTTTAACAGGAGGAAATTATTCACCTACTTTATCAGGTGTAGGTGGAGATACAACAGATAGTGATGCTGATGCAATTACTGGAGCAAGTCCTACAGTGACATTAGAACCTGGAGACAACTACCCTCATTTAGATGCAGGTTATGTACGTTGTTCTGCACCAGAGGCAGGTATGGATGTAGCTATTTGTGACGGCGAAAGTACGAACTTAACTGCTACAGGTGGTGATGGAACTTATACTTGGGCACCAGGTACAGGATTATCTTGTATCAATTGTGCAAATCCAGTAGCTACTCCTGATCAAAGTACAATTTACATTGTAACATCTTACGCAGGTACAGCATGTGAAGCAACAGATACTGTCGTGGTAACAGTGAATGATATCATTGACCCAGACTTCCACGCGGAGGAAATCTGCCCAGGTGAGGATATGGCTTTTGTTAATCATACGCCAACAGCATCACCAGATAATTTGATTTACGAATGGAATTTTGATGATGTAGCATCAGGTGCAAACAATACATCAACTCTAAGGAATCCAACACATAATTACGCAAACTCTGGTGAGTATGACGTAATGTTAGTTGTTGTAACTCCAACAGGATGTCGAGATACAATTTTTGAGACAGTAACTGTTCAACCTACTCCAATCGCACAAGCAGGTGAAGACCTAACGATTTGTGCAGGAGAAAGTGTTCAGTTGAGTGCTGCAGGTGGAGACGGTTCATTTACATGGACTCCTTCAGCTACATTGAGTGATGCAAATATTCACAATCCAATAGCAACGCCAACAGCGACAACAACATATACTGTTACTGTTGCTAATGATTTTGGTTGTACAGATACAGATGAAATCACGGTTACAGTTATTAACCTGCCTATTATTGCAAGTGTAACTTCTGAAGATACACAAACTTGTAGTTCTACAGACGGGGAGATTACAATCGCTGCCGCGGGTACTGCTGGTCCAATTGAGTATAGTATTAATGGATTGAATTATCAATCTTCACCAAACTTTACAAATTTAGCTGCAGGAACTTACAATGTTTCAGTGCGCTATGTAGGAGGAACATGTACAGTAGAATATGCAGGTAATTCAGTTATCATTAACGCTCCAGGAGCACCAGCAATTACTGCTGCGACTTGGACGAATATTACAGATTGTAATACAGAGGACGACGGTACAATTACTATTAATGCAACAGGAGGAACAACTCCTTATGAATATACAATTGATGGTGGAGCATCATGGTCTGCAAATGGTGGCAGTAACACCTTCACGGGTTTAACTGCTGGTATTTATAATGTAGGTGTTAGAAATGCAGATGGCTCATGTCAAGTATTTTACTCTACAGTTGAAATTGAAGGTGTAGTTATTCCAGCTAATGTGGATTACACATCGACAAATCCAACAGAATGTGGTGATGATGATGGAACAATTACTATTACTGCTGATAATGCTGGATTATTAGAATTTAGCATCGACGCTGGAATTACATGGAGCGCAACTAACTACTTTGATAATTTATCAGCAGGAACATATATTCTGTCTTCTCGAAATGTTAACGGCGGTTGTTCTGGTATTTTTGCAACAGTAGATTTAACTGCTCCGACTATCCCTGTAGTGAATGATATTGATCCAACTAACCCTACTACTTGTACGAGTACTGATGGTTCTATCATTATCTTGGGAACAGGAGGTATGATAAACGGATCAACGGTTGCTCCAGAGTTCAGTATTGACGGCGGTGCGACTTGGTCAACATCAGGTAACTTCACTGGATTGTCTGCAGGTGCATACTTTGTACAAATTCGCAATACAGGTGGAAGTTGTGTGCAAGCACAAGGTATTATTATGCTAAATTCTCCTGAGTCACCAGTTATTACGGATATAGTTTCCAATGATCCGAATACTTGTGACAATGATAATGGTTCTATCACAATCTTTGCAAATGGAGCAAATGGAACTTTAGAATATAGCATCAATGGCGGTACAGACTGGCAGAGTTTAAATACTTTCACTGGACTTACAGCAGGTAACTATGATGTGCGTGTACAATACGACAACTCAACTTGTGAGGTAAGTGCTTCAATGATTACATTGAATACACCAACTTTACCAGTCTTTGGAACAGTAACTACTATTAACCCTAATGACTGTGGTCTTGACAATGGACGCATTGAAATTGCAGCTTCAGGAACAGATGGTATTGAATATAGTATCGATGACGGTACTTCTTGGCAGTCAAGTAATATCTTTGATAACTTGCCAGCAGGTATATACGACATTTGGATTCGTTACGAAAACGGAACTTGTGAAGTTGAATATGCAAATAATGAAGTTATTCTAACAGCTCCAGTAGCTCCAACATTTAATCCATTAGCAACTGTTGTTGTGACAGACCCGTCAAACTGTGATACAGAAGACGGTGAAATTGTTATCAACAGCTTGGCAGGGATGGTAGATGGTGCGGCTGTTGCCACAGAATATAGTATTGACGGTATTATCTGGCAAACAACAAATACATTCAGTGGTTTAGGCGCAGGTTCATATAATGTCTTCATACGTAATGTAGGCGAATCTTGTGTAACTGCACACATGCCAAACCCAGTAGTATTAACTACCCCAGGTGCACCAGAATTCACAAGTGTGAATTACACGCAACCTACAGATTGTGGCTTAACTGACGGCGAAATCGTCATCACTGCAACAGCAGGAAGTGCAGCCTTAGAATATAGCATCAACGGAACAGACTGGCAAGCATCAAACACATTCAGTGGCTTGGCAGGCGGAACGTACACAACTTACATTCGCAATGCAGGAATGACATGTTTGGTAACAGGAGAAGTAGTAGTCTTAGTAGACCCAATCTTACCAGTTATCACGAAAGTTGACTTATACAATCCGACAGAATGTGGAGACGACGACGGACGCATTGAAATATTTGCAGACGGAAGTGAAGGCTTGGAGTACAGTATCAATGGTGGCGGTGAATGGCAGTCAAGCAATATATTTGCAAATCTACCAGCAAGTGCCGCATACGAAGTAATGATACGTTATGACAACGGAACGTGTTTAGTAGTATCAACGGGCAATATGTTCGAATTAATAGCACCAGTAGCACCAACTTACGATGCAGCCGCAACAGTAGTTAATCCTTCTGATTGTGAAACTGAAGACGGAAGTATTACAGTAGCAGCGACAGCTGGAACAATTGCAGGAACTGCAGTAGCAATCGAATACAGCATCGACGGTATCAACTGGCAGACAACAAATACATTTACTGGTTTAGGAGCAGGTTCATACAATGTTTTCATCCGCAATGCAGGTGAGACATGTGAAGTAGCACACGTACCAAACCCAGTAGTATTAACTACACCAGGTGCACCAGAATTCACAAGTGTGAATTACACGCAACCTACAGATTGTGGCTTAACTGACGGCGAGATTGTTATTACAGCAACAGCAGGAAGTGCAGCTTTAGAATATGGATTAGATAGTGGAGCAGGTATCGTATGGCAAGCATCTAATACATTCTCTGGCTTAGCGGGAGGTACACATACAACGTACATTCGCAACGCAGATGTAACATGTGAAGTAGTTGGTGAAGTAGTAGTCTTAATTGACCCAATCTTACCAGTTATTACGAAAGTTATTCCTTTGAACCCAACAGAATGTGGCGAGAATGACGGAAGCATTGAGATTTTCGCAGAAGGTGGCGCAGGCTTGGAATACAGCATCAATAACGGTGGTGAATGGCAATCAAGCAATGTCTTCTTGAATTTACCAGCAGGTGTAGGATATGAAATTTTAGTTCGTTACGAAAATAATACTTGTGTAGTCGCTTCAACGACTAATCCACTTGAATTAATCGGACCAACGGCACCAAGCTTTGATGCATTAGCAACAGTAGTTAACCCTTCTGATTGTGATATTAATGATGGTAGCATTACAATAGCAGCAACAGCAGGAACAATTGCAGGTTCAGCAGTAACAATCGAATATAGTATTGACGGTATCAACTGGCAAACATCAAATGAATTCTTGGGCTTAAGTGCAGGTTCTTACAATGTCTTCATCCGTAATATGGGTGAAACTTGTGAAGTAGCTCACGTACCAAACCCTGTGACTTTAGTAGCACCAGATGCTCCTCAAATCGCAGATGTAACATTCACGGATGTAACAGATTGTACATCAGATAATGGAACAATCAATATTTCTAGTACAGGTGGAAATGGTCCATTACAATACAGCATAAATGGTGGCATTGATTTCTTCGCAACACCAAACTTCACAGACTTGACAGCAGGTATTTACAACATTGTTGTAACGAATGCAGACGGTTCTTGTGATGTGACTTGGCCGAGCATCGAAATTGAAGCACCTACAGCAGTAACTTCTGTTGACGCTTCTTTCACTCAACCTACAGATTGTGGTTCTGGAGACGGAACAATTACAATCTTAGCTCAAGGTGGTACAGGTTTAAATGGTAGTGGATTAGAATACAGTATCAATAATGGCTTCTCTTGGCAAAGTTCAAATGTATTCTCTAACTTAATTGGTATGAACTATACCTTATTAGTTAGAAATAACGACGGAACTTGTGTAACGTCTGGTGGAACTATCACATTGACTGAACCAACTGCTCCAGTATACAACATGCCAAACGCAGTAACTACAACGGACCCATCAGATTGTGAAACGATAGATGGTAGCATCAATATTGATGCAGCACTTGGAACAATTGAAGGAGCAGGAGTAGCTATTGAATATAGTATTGACGGCGGTATTAACTGGCAATTTGGTTCTAATTTTACAGGTTTAACGGCAGGAGTTTACAACGTAATTATCCGTAACGAAAACGGAACTTGCGTAGTTAACTATCCAAACAACCCAGTGACTTTAGCATTCCCAGATGCACCAGCAATCGACTTTGTTACAAGTACAAATGTAACCGAGTGTGATGTAATCGACGGTACAATTACTATCAACGCTGTTGGCGGTATCGCACCATTACAATACAGCATTGACGGTGGTACAACTTTCGAGACAACAAATGTTTTCTCTGGCTTAACTGCTGGAATGTATGACATCGTAGTGACGAATGCAACGGGTACTTGTTTAACGACTTACCCACCACTTGAAATCATAGCACCGACACCAGTTACTAACTTAGCGGCAACATTTACACAGCCTACGGACTGTAATGAAGCTGACGGTACAATTACAGTAACAGCAGACGGTTCTGATGCTTTAGAATACTCTGTAAATGGCGGTACAACATGGCAGACATCAAATGTATTCATCAACTTAGTTGGAAATACATATACTGTAATGGCACGTAATGCAGACGGAACTTGTGAAGAAACATTAACTCCAAATATTGAGTTAATTACACCACAAACTCCAAACATTACAGATGTTGTTGCAGCTAACCCAACTGATTGTGATACGGACAATGGTTCGATTGAAATCACAGCAACTGCGGGTAGCGATGCTAATGGCGCAGCAGTTATTGAATACAGTATTGACGGTGGATTGAATTGGACAACAAGTTCAACTTTCACAAACTTACCAAATGGTACATTCAATATCCTTGCACGTAACCAAGGCGAAACTTGTACTGTAGCTTGGACAAGTGTAGTAGAATTACAATCTCCTGAGGCACCAGTTGTGAAGGAAGTAGCAACTACAGATGTAACAGACTGTGGAGCAGATGACGGTACAATTACTATCATCGCTCAAGACGGACAAGCACCATACATGTATGGATTACTTGTACCAGGTACAACAGACACATTGTGGCAAGCAGCTAATGTTTACACAGGTTTAACAGCAGGTGATTACCACATCTTTGTTCGCAACGATGACGGTTCTTGTTTGACTTGTTACTTGTCTGCAACGATTGAAGCTCCAACAACACCAACTATTGGTGCTGTAGCGGTTATCCAACCAACAGACTGTGGCGAAAGCGACGGACGTATTGAGATTACTGCTGACGGAGATGTTGCATTAGAATACAGCATTGACAATGGTACAACTTGGCAATCAAGTAACGTATTTGCTTTCTTACCAGCAGCTAATGATTATGCAGTTTGGATAAGAAATGAAGACGGAACTTGTGCAGTTGAATATACAGCTGGAACTGGTAACCCAATTGCATTGGTTGAGCCAACAGCGCCAGTTATTACAGATGTTACAGCATCTAATCCTTCTGAATGTGATGTGAACAATGGTTCACTTGAAATCACAGCAACAGGAGCTGGTAACTTAGAATACAGCATTGACGGTTTCAATTGGTCAACAACTGGCTTATTTGAAAACCTAAGCAATGGTACTTATAATATTTTTGTAAGAAATGAAAACGGCGGTACTTGTGTAACTGCTGACGCAAATAACCCAATCGAATTGACTGCACCAAATGCACCACAAATTAAAGATGTGGTATTTGAAAGTCCAACAGATTGTGGTGTTGATGACGGATTTATTCAAATTACAGCAATCAACGGAGAAGGTAACTTACAGTACAGCATTGACGGCGGGGTGACATTCCAAGACAGTCCAAACTTCATCAACTTACCAGCAGGCGACTACATGGTGATTGTGACGAATGAAGACGGTTCTTGTATGACAATGTGGCCAGGCGTTATGTTGGATGCACCAGAATTACCAGTTATTTCTGATGTAATTACAACAGCACCAACGGATTGTGGCGAAAGCAACGGAACATTAGTTATCGACGCTTCAAGCAGCAGTACTGCATTAGAATACAGCATTGACGGTACAACATGGCAAACATCAAATGTATTCATCAACTTAGCTGGTGGAGATTATGATGTACGTGTTCGTAATGTAGGTGGCAACTGTGAAGTAGCAAATGGAATTACTACCATTGACGCACCAGTCGCACCGACATTGAATGCACCGATTGATAATGTATCAATTTGTGAAAATGCGTCTACTCCAATTAGCATTTCAATTGACCAAAATATCATTGATTTTGAAATCAATGGTAACGGTGGATATGACAATGCAGTTGTAGCAGGAAATACTTTGACTTTTGATGCATTCTTGAATGGTTCAGTTAGTAACTTCAGTGTAACTCTGACAGGAGATAGTGGTTGTGATGTAACGGAAAACTTTACAGTTTACGAAACATCTGACCCAGAAGCAGACTTTATCGTATTGCAACCAACATGTGCAAATGATGCAGTTACTTTCCAATTTACAGGTGATGCTTCTCCAGGAGCAGCATTGACATGGGATTTGGCAGGAGCGACAGTATTGTACTCAAGCCCAGCAACGGCAACGGAGCCAGCAGCAGCACAGATTGTAGTTGCTTATCCAACTGTTGGAGGTATTGTGGTTTCATTAGAAGTAAATGACGGTTCTTGTATCGCTAATGAAACTCAATCAGTACTTATTAGCCCAATTGCACCAAGTTTAGATGCTAATATCACAGACGTAACAGATTGTGATACTGCAAATGGAGCTATTGACTTAACTGTTAATAATAATTTACCTTTTGAAAGTGCATATACTTATGTTTGGACATCAGATAACGGTTACACAAGTACAGAGGAAGATTTGACAGGGATTGAAGCAGGTACTTACTATGTAACTATAACTGACCAATTAACAGCTTGTGAGCATTCAGGTGTATTTGTTGTGAATACAGTTGCTGCACTTGATATATTTGATTACGAGGTAATTAACAATATCGATTGTAATGAAACAAATGGTATTATCAACTTCCAAGTTACTGGTGGTACTGCTCCATTTGAATATACCTTAGTTCGTTTAGATAATGGAACAGAGCAAATTGTTGGAAATGAGGTGAGCGACTTAAGAGAAGTTAACTTCGAAGGATTAGCAAGTGGATTATACGAAATCCGTATAGATGACGCAGGTAACTGTGGAACATTTGCTTATGTTATTCCAGTTGTTGACGGTAACGGACCAGCAGGACAATTTACAAATGTAGTTGCTCCTGATTGTGGTGAGTCTAATGGTTCTTTCACATTGTTAGTACAAGGTGGTGAGTTCCCATTAGATTACGATATGTTCTTAGGTAGTACGCTTTTAAGTACAGGAAGTATTCCTTCTGCTGGAGTTGAAACAAACTTCACAGATATGGCAGCAGGTGACTATTTTGTGAAATTACGCGACTTGAATGGTTGTGTAAACTGGGTGCGTTTAGCTAATGATTGTGATCCTACACGTTGCGACTTTGGTGCAATCACGGAAACAATTGTTCAGCCTTCGGCATGTGCAACAGATGACGGAAGTATCACATTAAGTGGTATTACTGGTTCACCAACGGTTACTTGGACAAGTAGCACAGGTGGAACTTTCTCAGGTACTATGATTGATAACTTAGGACCAGCAGTCTACACAGCTACATTGGATGACGGTGAATGTTCAACAGAACGTATCTATAGCTTAACTGCAGCAGACGGAGCTACTATTACGATTGACAATATTACAGAAGTAACTTGTCCTGGTGGTGCAGACGGTAGTATCGAATTCCGTATTTCAGGAAACGGTTGGTACAACTACAGCATCAGTAATGGTTCTCAAAGTGGAACAGTAACATTAAATCCAGGTTCAAACCCAGAAATGGTAGTGAACGCAGGAGGTTTAGATGCTGGCGAATACTATATCTCAGTTATTGATAACTTGACAGGATGTGTAAATTCTGTTGCCTTTACAATTGAACAAGATGATATCATTGAAATCTTTGCAACACCATTTGTTCCTACTGCATGTTATGCAAGTGACGCAGGTGTTGATATTGAAGTAATAGGTGGAAACCAACCATATACATTAACTTCTGATGTTGGTGATATTTCAGTTAATCCATTCAATAGCGTAACGTCAATTGAGAATTTACGTGGAGGTATTGTAAATATTACAGTAACTGACTTTAGTGGATGTACTGATGAATTATCTGTTGATTTAGGAGCAGAGCCTTCTTGTATTGATACATTACCATTTATCATTCCTCACGGAACGGACTTGGACACTTGTTTGAATGCAGTATATGACTTGCCAAATGACGTAACGACAGCAACAGTTTGTGGTGATGACCCAAGTTCAGTGAGTTTAACTGCTAATGACGCTAGTAACTGTGTAACAATGACACCAGCTTCTGACTTTGTCGGAGTGACTGAATTGTGTGTGGTTCATAATGACGGAACGTACAGCGATACTACAATTTTAATTGTAACAGTATTACCTCCAGCGGATACCATTCTTGTAACTATCCCTGGTGATGTGCCAACAGAAGTTTGTATAGACGATGCTCTTTTACAAATGGAAGGTACGCCGACATCAGTTGAATTCTGTAATGATGATATCGCAGGTGAAGCAAGTGCAAATAACTTGAATGGACAATGTGTGACTATCGATCCAGTTGACGGTTTCACAGGAACAGCAAGTGACTTGTTCTGTGTCGTACACTGCTACGATGATGCAATGATGATTTGTGATACAACTTACATCGGCATCACTGTACAACCTACACCAGATACAGTAACATACATCATCCCACCAAATACAGACACTGTTGTTTGTTTGGACGGAGATGCTTTAGAATACCCTGGTACGATTGAGTCTATTATGTATTGTGACCAAGGAGACCCTACAACGGTTTCTTCTCCGCAATTCTTTATGGATAATTGCTTAGGTCTTGCACCTGCAATGGGTTTCACAGGTTACTCAAGCGAGCCAATTTGTATCGTTCACTGCTACGGTATGGTTAATGGTGTTGAAATTTGTGATACAACTTACATAAATGCAATTGTAACACCTCCAACGGACGAAATCGATGTGGTTGTACAAGGTGACGAACCATTTGATGTTTGTTTGGATGATACAATATTAGAATTCCCTGATGACTTAGTTTCGACTACAATGTGTAACGCAGGTGATGCAAATGAGGTAATCGCAACGAACATCACAGGTAACTGTGTAACTCTTGATCCAGCAGCTGGTTTCGTTGGAGATGCAAATGAGCAAATCTGTGTGATACACTGCTACGATAGTGCTGGTGAAATCTGTGATACTACTTACATCAACGTAACTGTATTACCGACACCAGATACTATCGAAGTAATTATCCCTGCTATTACAGCGACGGAAATTTGCTTAGACGGTGACATCTTAGAATTCCCTGGTACATTAACAGATGCAACATTCTGTAATGCAGGAAATCCTAATACGGTCTTAGGTTCAGCATTAAACGATAACTGTTTGATGTTAAATCCAAATGATACTTATGTAGGAGCAATGCCAACACCGATTTGTGTGACTCATTGCTACGAAAACGCAAACGCACCAACTGGTGAGATTTGTGATACAACATATATCTTCGTAACGGTATTACCTCCAGTAGATACTATTCAGGTAACTATCCCTTACGGAACGGATACAGAGGAATGTATTCCTGCTTCAGTGCTTGAGTTCCCAGGTAACCCGATAAGTTCGTCATTCTGTGACAACGGTAACCCTGCGACAGTACAAGCTACTAACTTGAATACAGACTGCTTGACATTAGAACCAGCAGACGGCTACTTCGGAACAAGTACTGACTTGATTTGTGTAGTGAATTGTTATGATGATGCACAGCAAATTTGTGATACGACTTATATCGAAGTTACAGTAGCAACTCCAGTTTGTGAATTAGTGGTAACATCTGTTATCAACTTTGATGCAACTTGTGGTGAAGCTGACGGTTACGCAATCGCAACTGTAGAAGGTGCACTTGGTAACTTAACTTATAACTGGGAAGGTTACTCAAGTACGACGAATACGCTTACTGGATTGACAGCAGGAATGTACAATATGACAGTGACGGATGATTTGACAGGATGTACTGCGACTGGAATGGCTTGGATTGGTCAAGTAGGTGGTGATGTTATTTTCACTGCTCAAAATACTCAGACAGCAACTTGTAACGGTGCAGACGGTGTAGCAAGTATTTCAGTAACACAAGGAGATGCACCTTATAGCGTAACTTGGAGTGGACCTACAACAGGTAGCATGGATAACTTAGCAAATGCTAACTTCGATGTTACAGGTTTAGAAGAAGGTACTTACATCTTTAGTGTAAGCGATGCAAATGGTTGTGCGACTCAGAAAGACGTAACAATCGGTAGCAACTCTGGTAACTTGACATTAGATACTCAAGTCATTGAATACCCTGCATGTGACGGTGGCAACAATGGTAAAGTTATGGCAATCGTTGGAAACTTCGAAGGTAGTTATAGCTTAACATTAGACGGCGCACAAATCGTAACTGGTATCTCAACTCCGACATTCAGTGTTGGAAACTTGACAGCAGGTACTTACATGTTAGGTGTGACGGATGAAAATGGTTGTACAGCGCAAACTCAATTTACTTTAACAGAAATGTTGGAGTCATTGACTGCTGATGATTACATCGCTACAGCTGAAGTTTGTGCAGGTGAGAATAATGGTTCGATTGTTTCGACTGATGCGCGTGTATTCACGATTGCAAATCAAGCAGGAACAATATTAGGTACGACTCCAATGAATAACTTAGGAGCAGGAATGTATACATTAACTTACACTGTAGGTCAATGTTCTACTCTTGAGAATGTATTTATTGCGCAGAGTACAGGAATGACATTCACGCCAACTGTTACAGAAGAGTCTTGTGCAGGTAATGACGGTTCTAT
>CAZQTE010000010.1:2798-15069 GCA_964595615.1 uncultured Saprospiraceae bacterium | reverse complement strand
CGCCAACTGTTACAGAAGAGTCTTGTGCAGGTAATGACGGTTCTATTACTGCAAATGTAAGTGGAGGCACTGCGCCTTACACATATGCATGGAATACCGGCAATACAGCAGCAAGTATGAATGGATTAGCGGCAGGTACTTACAGCGTAACAGCAACGGATGCTAATGGATGTACAGCAACTTCAGGAACTATTGTTCTTGAAGACGGATGTACTTTCCCAGCGCCTACGCCATTGACATTGACGACAACTATTCCGTTTGAAACGATGACTGAATACTGTTTACCAGAAGAGGCTATGGATTATCCAGCAACGCCAACTTCTCAAGAATGGTGTAACTTCGGTAGTACAAGTGAAGTAATGGGAATGAACTTGGTGGATGATTGTTTCATGCTTGATGCATCACAAGATTTCATGGGTGAAATTTCAGAGCCATTGTGTATTGTAACTTGTTACTTCAATGGAACGGAGGTTTGTGATACGACTTACTTGAGAGTAATTGTTGATCAACCAGTATGTGATTTACAATTAAATGGTGTAGCTAAAACAGATGCATCTTGTGGTGAGAACAACGGTTCTGCTCAAGTAATGACAAATGGCGGTACAGCACCTTATACATACACTTGGTTACCTAACGTAAGTACTACTGCATTTGCAAGTGACTTAGCACAGGGAAGTTACTCTGTAACAGTAACTGATGCAATGGATTGTGAAGTGACAGGAAGTGTGACTATTAATAATGGTCAAGCTATCAGTTTGAATTTAACAGCTGAAAGTGCAGTTTGTGAAGCTAATAATGGAGCAATTAATATTGACATTATCGGAGGTGCACCTGACTACAGTATCACTTGGTCTGGTCCAGTATCTGGCGATATAAGTGGAATAGCAACAACAGCTTACACTTTAGATAACTTGACAGCAGGAGACTACTCATTGACTGTAACAGATGCACAAGGTTGTGCAACTACAGCTACTAGAACAGTAGGTCAATCAGCAGGCAACTTGAGTGTAACTGCAGCTGTTATAGAACAACCTGAGTGTGGTGCAACTAATGGTGAAATTAGCATTACAATTAATGACAACGAACCATTCGCTCTATACGTTGACGGATTATTGTTAGGAGAGAATATCGTTTCTCCTCACATCGTCTCTAACTTAGAAGGCGGCGTTCATTCAATTGAAGTTACAAGTGCCGCAGGATGTGACGCAAATACAAATATCATCTTAAACGAAGAAGATGCAGTAGTCTTAAATACTTCTGACATCAATGTTGAGAATGTAAGTTGTGCAAGTGGTGCGGACGGTAGCATTAGTAGCGGATTAAATACAGAGTTGGAAGTATTCTTAGGTGCTCAGAATATGGGACAAACACCATTGAATAACTTGACAGCAGGAACTTATACTGTTGTATTGTATACAGGTACTTGTGAAAGCAGCGTACAAGTTACAATTACGCAGCCTGAAATGATGAGTCTTACTGTTGCAACAACGGCTGAAACTTGTGCAGGTAATGACGGTATAGTTACTGCTACAATGACAGGAGGTACTGAACCTTATGCATACAGTTGGAGTAATGGAAACATGACTACAAACATGGTAAATGTTCCAGCAGGTATATACAGCTTGTTAGTAACAGATGCGAATGGTTGTACAGCAGCATTGAGTGGTATTACTGTTGAGTTCGATTGTACTGCTGAAGATCCTTGTGACGAAATATTCACTGAGGAAACTTATGAAGCAACAGCTAATACAGCAGGCGACGCAAATGTTTGTGTAGATGTGATTAACGGTCTAGCGAGTGATTACAACTTAGTCTTAGACGGTGTTACATACACGGATGATTTGACATCTTGTGGACAGGATACAACTATTTTCTACAGTTATGCTTTGGTTTACCAACAAGCACAAAGTGGACCTTACGAAGTAGAATGGACAATTGACGGTACAATGTATGAAGGTACATTCCAAAATCCTACAGCTTTGGCTACATGGATGAATAGTGTTAATCCTTCTCCAGAATGGTATGTTGATGCGAATGATGCAGCAATCAAAGGTTTGGGTAATCCACAAGGATATGGAACAATGACGATAAGACATCAATTGACTCAAATCACTGCGATGTTGGAAGTTAATTATTCAACAAACTTAAGTGCTCAAGGTATCGTAGTTAACGGAATGGGTGACCATATGTTAATTGCAACTGACTCAGATACGGGTTGTGCAGATACATTGTTCATTACTGTTATTGACGGAGTTACAGACCCTATTTTTGAAGACTGTGATGATTTAATTGCAGATACATTCACAAGCTTAGAAAGCGCTGATTGTAACCTTACAGCTGATTTCTGCTCAGGAATTCCAATTCAGGAAATCTTGGAATACGACATCACTGATAATGGTGCGGTTTACACAGGAGAATTGAGTGGCTGTGGCTACGAAAGTATCTATCGTTACAACTACTTCTCAATTCCTGGTCAATGTTCTGACGGACCTTATGACTTGAATGACTGGACTATAAATGGTGTTTCTAATAGTGGCACATTCAACAATATCAATGAGTTATTAACTTTATTGAATGGTTGGGATGCTAACGGAAACTGGACAGTTGACCCATACACGTTCACTATCATAGGTGGTGACTTGAATAATGAGTATGGAGAAATGGTCATTCAGCATAATGAAAGTGGATTTACTTCGAGTATAGCTCCTCATATTGGCTTACAAGCTTCGTCTGCTAATTTAGCATTGACGGTAGGAACGCACGAATTAGTATTCACACACTACTTGACAGATTGTACAGATACTATTACCGTAGAGGTTACATGTCCAGCAGAGGATGTTATAACAACTACATCAACAATTGAGCGTACAATCTTTAACGGAGAGCAAGAGCCAATTTGTTTAGAAGTAGGAGAGTTGCCAGGTACTTTGGTTAGCATTGAAAATGTTTGTCCAGAGAATGCTGGTGATGCAGTTACTTTTGAGTTGGCAGGAGCGAATTGTTTGATTGCTACAGGTGAAAATGTAGGTACAGGTTCTGCTTGTATTGTGATATGTGATGATCAAGGTATTTGTGATACGACGATGATTGTCATCAATGTTGAACAAAATATCATGATGACTACATCTCCTATTATGAGAGAAACATCAGATAATGATGACGACGATATCGAAATTGCATCAGAGCGTGGAGAAGAAAATTCTACAATAGCAACGACACCAGAAGTCATTGTTTATTCAGGATTTTCTCCTAATGGTGACGGCATCAATGATTACTTTACAATTAAAGGGTTGGAGAATTATCCAAACCATAAATTGACAGTATTCAATCGTGCTGGAAATACAGTTTTCGCTGCAGTTGATTATCGTAATGACTGGGATGGTAGTTACAATGGACAGGCATTATCAGGAACTTATTTCTATGTACTAGAAACAAGTGAAGGTGAACGTATGTCAGGTTACATTCATATCAAGTCAGAATAAATTTAAAGATTTTATTGGTAGATAGTTTATGATAACAAATAGACTATCTACCGATATGTTTTTAGTTTAAGAAGCCTTTGAAGATACAATCTTCAAAGGCTTCTTTTTTATTCTATATGTAAGAGATAGTGATAATATTCAACATTGATTTTTTTTTTATATTAAAATGCCTTATTTTTGTGTAGTAAGATTATTACCAATTCCAGAAAATATCATTTTCATCGAATGACATACTTTATTAGTCATATAGTTACGCCCCTAATATGAACCTTCTTAAGGTCTATCCGGTTTAACACGATTTACTATTCAAAAAAATCAATTTTCAGAAAGAGGAGACTCTAACTGAGAATAGCCTCACCGATGAGTGATTTCATCTGATACTATACCATGATTAGGTTCTCTTAATCATTAGACTGTTATGTAGTAATAGACTTTATGAATGATGAGTGGATTTAAGCTTGTTCTCCTATAGCAATCGGGACAGATTTTTTATCCTTAGTCAGCTCGTCTAGGCATTGTGCTTATAAAACTAACGCTTTATAATGCCTAAGTAAGGATGAAATAGCGGCGTTTAAATCTCACTCAACTCATTCATAAAGTCTAATATTCATTAGAGTTCTTTTACAAATCCCATAATTAGGGATGAAAAAATTAAAAGCTAAGTGATTACTTGATTTTAGCTTTTTATTGTGTCCGAACACTTATTAAATTAAAAATTATGAATGATCACAATGGACTATTAGTCCAACTTCCGCCTTAATCGTTTGACTGAATAATTAATGAAAAGGTTGAAAGTTGCAAACCAGCTCAGTCTTTCATAATGTTTAGTCTTTAATTGTCATAACTATCACAGCTTACACAAAGAATATCAAAACACATGACCTTTGTTTTAAATAGTGCACATCTACCTTAAATTATGTCACAAATGAAACCCTAGGTTATTTCCGATACCAAGACTATAATTTTTAGGAAAAATTACCTTAAAAAACGACTATGTAAATTTTAAAGATTTCTTAATTTGTTCAGATGGTATTAAGCCTAATTATTATAGCTTATTTTACTAGAACCCCAATATAACACTATGGTATTCTTACAAATTTTGTTAATCATGAATCCTACTTACAATCAAAATCTCCGAGAGTGTTTATTTTTAAAAAGAAGAGACATGTATGAAAAAGTAAACATTTCAGACATCTTGTATGTCGAAGCAGGAGGGAGTTCCCTCAAAATTGTCACTAATTCAAAACGGTCTTATGTTCTTTCCATTAATTTGAAAAAATTTACTTCACAAGTAACAAACTCTGATTTGGTCCGGGTACACCGGTCATTCATAGTCAACTTAGCACAAGTAAATGCTATCAAAGGCCGCCTTTTGGTGGTAGGTGAAAAGGATATCCCATTTAGCGATAGCTTTATTCCTCAGATTGGTAGTTATTTACCAGTTGTTAGGACAGTTTAATATACTAAAACACTTTTTAAGCCCTTCTGAGCACCTGCTTGGAAGGGCTTTTTTGATGGATTTCACAAGCTTTTTTTACATCTGAAAAAGCTTTACAAAAGAAAATCCCCCTTTTACAAAAGTTATTCGCCCCTTCACAAGTTTGACTATGTAAGACTGGAAATCGCCTCTATATTTGTGCTATAATTAATTGGTAATCAATCAATTAAAAATTAAAATTAAAAAACTTGTGTTTTTATATTATGTGAAAATACGAGTTTAATCATAAATTTTTTCACACTTTAATTCAATTCATTATGACAATCAAGGCGAACAACAACAAGACAACGAAAAGCATCCAAGACTTGAAAAACTTCGAAATTAAGAAGACAAAGCAAGCGGCAGTAAAAGGTGGTATTGTAATTGAAGAGATAGATTCATTATAGAACTAAATAATCACTTAATCTCAAGAAAAGCTGTATAGTTATATACAATTCAGCGGGTAGAAGATTCTTTCTTCTGCCCGACTTTTCTTTTTAGTAGATTATCAATCTTTTCTTTTAGCCATAAATCCAAGATAATTGGCGTTGATGTTGATAAAAGTGATTTTAACTCTTCTTGCTGTTCTTTAGTTTTGTTTATGTTAATTCGTCTAGCCGTTAACCTTTTTGTTATTGCTAAAAAATTTAAATTAGCTTGTTTTAATCTTAATCTAATACCCTTCGTTCTATTTAAATATTTATCAAAGGAACGTAAATTAGAACGTAATAAAGATAACCATACTCGTCCGTCTCTTTCTAATAATTCATAGTAACTACGAATAACTAAACTTTTAGCATTGAGTTTTAAAGCGCTAATGTTTGTAAATTTTATTTGTGCAATTAAGAAATCTACATCTTCATATTTTCCTTCAAAAAATGCTAAATAAGCCAAAGAATAATTTTTTATGTCTTCTCTGACTCTTATATCTAATAATATGTGATATTTTTTTATGAAATCATGAGTATAATCAAACTCTCCAACAACACCTCCAAGCATAGCAATAGAAGTAAAAGTAACATAATTGAAAGAACTATTTCTCCCTAGTACATCATTAACTAATGCTACTTTTGTGAGGTTAAAAGCAATTTTACGGGCTATCATTTTTTCTTCAATAAATTTACCTCTAATATTTTGTAATATGATGTATAATTTTAATTGTTCTGGTTCTGAAAAGTAGCTGATATTTTGAATGTATAGATTGGTTATTCGACGATATTCTTCTAAATCCTCTTTTTTGAGAAAAGTCCCATAAAGTTTATTCGCTGTATCGTTGATATCTAACAGAATGTGCGAAGAAATAATTTCTTTGTTAAATGAGATATTATGAGGGGATAAATATTTGTTTTTATATTTTAATTCTAAATCAAAATTTAATCTTTTTAAACTATTTACTAGTCTGTATAAATTGATTTCTCCATGTACTCGTACGAATTGTAGGGCATCTTCAAAATCATGAATGGGAAACATTGTATTTTCGAAGTTGTCATACTCATTTCTTGCTAACTGAAATAAAAGCTCATTTAAAACTTCTAATCTACCCAAATTACTCCTAAAACTAACATCCTTACTCTCATTATAGTGCTTATTTAGTTTAAACAATTGAGTCTCATAATCACTCTGTAATTCTCTTCTCCTATAACTATTTTTCAATAAAATCCCTCTTTTATCTGGAGATTGTTTCAACTCTAGAGCTACGAAAAAGTCTTCAATAGTAACACAAAACTGCCATGTCAAAGTGCTGAGTCTTTTTGCCTCATAAGGTTCTCCTGGAAAAGCATGACTAAACATGGCTTTTTTTGTCAAACTTTCATCTTTAAATTCAGGATGAAAATTATTTAAATATTCATAAAGATTGAGAATATGTTGATTATTGTTAAAAAAGGGAGACCTTAAATAGCGTTCCAGTTGACTATTTTCCTTTAAAGTTAAGCTTTTTAGCTGTTGTATGAGACGTGTTTTTTGCACTTTTTTTGGTAGAATGCGAAATCCGCCCATTTTTGGAAATCGCTGAAAGCCTTGTATTTATTGACTTTTGATTGATTTTTGAAAAAAATATCCACGTAAATTTATAGTTTATTTTTGGTAATATCTAAAAAATGGACAACTTTGGTTGATTATTACTATTTATCTTTGTAACACATTATCTAATTATACGGCAAAAAGGAAAATCCGGAAACATTACTTTTTTAGAATTCAAAATAGACTTGACAGTCTCGTACTTAAAGATTGGATAATATCGGCTAAATCTTTATTCGGATTTACTTACTATTTTTCAATAGAAAATAAAAAGTCTAAATCTGTTAAAGAAAGTACAACCAAAGATTTCGGTTGTACATTGATTAAATGTGAATGCACTATTTCTTAATTGAAATGGTGCATTTTTTTTGTTCCATACTCTGTAGACGCTGTTGAACCTTCTTTTTTAATACATTCTGGCATAATCATCGCATTCTTTATTTCTGCCTACCTTTATAGGAGAGCTCTTTTTTCGACCCAAAAGTTAAAAAAGTGACAATGATGGAAAAAAAACAATATATTTTTTCTCATATATTTTTTAATAAAAATCTGATAATGAGTTGATTAACTAGTGTTTGTTAGGCATCAGAAACCGAATAATTTAATTTTACACCGATTACGGGAGAGTAAAAAGTATTTATTTTTTGTACTTTTGTGGCGATAAAACGATTACAGATTACAATCCCAATTAGTATTTGAACATTGATGACTTATCACGGACTGACAAAAGGTGTCTTTTGTTAGTTACGATTGTAGACATCTTGTAGTTAATACGACAATAAATTATCCCATGGACAGATTACTAAAGTTACTGACAGCATGTCTGCTGTTGAGCAGCACCCTTACCTTGGACGCTCAACAACTTCCTATCTACACGCAATACCGCGAAAATGCCTCGATTATCAATCCTGCGGCAGTTCACGTTGATTATTTAGCCTTTGAGAAAAATGTCTCCTTTGGTGCGTCTTATCGCAATCAATGGGTCGGTATAGATAATGCTCCCACTACGGCGACTTTTCGTGGGGATTATCTCTATGCGGAAAACGGTGTATTTAATTTTATGGCTGGTGGACATGTCATAAATGATCAGACAGGACCAATAGGTTACACGGGCTTATATGGCCGTTTTGGTGGACTAATAACGGACGACCCATATTACGGTGGTATCGGTATTGGTATTAGTGGAGGTATGGTTCAGTACCGTGTCAATGTTAATGAAATTCGGTTACGCGACCGTCAAGAAACTTTGACTGCAAATAATCAAACACAATGGAATCCTGATGTGGGAGTTGGAGCCTTTGCTTACAAAAGATTAGAGGGGAGTAGTAATGGGGATATAATCTATGGAGGTATTTCTGCTCCGCAAATTCTAGGCTTAGATTTAGAATTCAAAGATGTTAATGGAGAATTTAGCACACAGCGAGTTTACCATGCTTATGCTAATGTAGGTTTTATGAAATTTTTTAGAGATGAAGGATTTATCGAGCCTTCTGTCTGGGTAAAATATGCACCTAACGCACCAATTAATGTAGATGTTAATTTACGTTATCAACTAAAAACAAATTTCTGGATTGGTGCTGGTGGCTCTACTGCAGGTACATCTCACCTTGAAGTAGGTGTATTAATAGGAGAAAACTTGGGTTTTGAAAATAATCTAAAAGTTGGATATGGCTTTGATTATTCCTTTACTAAGTTTGGTCCAGATGCAGGTACGACGCATGAAATTCATGTCTCTTATGCATTTGAATATTAAAAATAGTTATTGAGATAATTGGTTACTCATCATTATTATAAATGATGAGTATTAAATACCGTGTAACAGAAGTTTGTTAAACTTTTTTCGCCCTTTATTTTTGTGGAGAACAAGGCGAAAAAATTAAGCATAGCCGTAGCTATGGTTCATTTTTTTAACGCAGTTATCCGCGAAAAGAAAGACGCGAAAAATTTAATGAAACTTTTGTTACACGGTATTAAAGAAATGGTTGAAATAAGACAGTACTGATAAAAAACTGTCAAGCCTCAACTCAACTAAAGTTTTAATCCCGTTTCCGAGTTACAATTATGAAAAAATATTTGCTTCTACCCCTGTCGTTTTTCGCCTTCTTTTGTTGTTTAAACAACGCTTGGGCGCAACCCTCTGTATGTGTTATTGAACCTTATGTCAAAGTCTTTGATGAAGGCACAGAGGTCTGTGTTCAATTTGTTGTTAATGATTTTACAGATTTAACCTCCATGTCATTTGACGTACTATTCGATGAGGACAAGGTCAACTATCTTTCTCATAACGTTCTCGCAAATGCAGCGTCTCCTCCGATGGGTATTACTGGTTTAGATAATGGTGATTTTGATATCACAAATGTTGGAGATGGTACTTTTCGTTTTGAATGGGATGGTCCATTAGGAACATTGGCGGATGGTACAGCTTTATTTGAGTTATGTTTTGTTACAGTAGATGATTTAGGATATTCTGCAATCGAAATTGTTGGTGACCGTGTGACTCGAACTATTTCTGGTAATTTTAATATTGGATATGAATTTATTAAAGATGGTTGGATTCAAATTGGAGAAGACCCTTTAGTTGTAAATATTCCGACTGTTGCTGGTTTACAAGGAGAAACGGTTTGTATGAATTTTACAGTTGATAACTTTACAGAAATGTTATCAATACAAGGTTCTATACATTGGGATGAAACTGCTTTACAATTGGAAAGTTCACAAGGTGTTGAACCTACAACTGGTGGTAGTTTTAACTTCGCTGCTCCCCCAGGAAATCCTGGAACTTTGACTTTTAGTTGGGTTGATAATGACGGACAGGGTGGTGTAAGTATTGAGGATGGTACTTCTTTTATACAACTATGTTTTCTATTAATTGGAGATTGTACTACCAGTAATTCTGTATTCATTGATGATAATCCAACGATTACAGAAGCTGTTACTGTAACATCTGCACTAACAGATATAGGTGATCCACCCGTTGGTATTTTTACCAACCCTGGCTCAGTAACAATAGACTGTATCCAACCTGGCGCACCTTCTTTCTGTATTCCAGATGTCAGTGATATTTGTCCTGGAGAGAGTTTTTCAATGAATGTCACAGCACAAGATTTTGATGCTATTCGTCGCATGGACTTTTCTATTAATTGGAATCCAAGTGTATTACAGTTAGACGATATAATTGAAACTACAGCTTTACCTTCTTTTGTAATTAATCCGAATGTTGGTGGTGGTTTTGCGACTTGTAACTGGCAGAGTGGATTTTTTGGAAATAGCTTAGCGGACGGTGAGACTGCCTTTACATTGGAATTTACCGTCGTAGGAGGTGGTGGTAGTAATAGTACTGTTTCTATTACAGGAACACCAGAAACTATATTTTTTACAGACCAATCAGGACCAAATCCTGACCATATAGGATATAACTCTTGTAACGCATTTTTCCAAGCTTGTTCTCCTACAGGAATTACGGTTTCTGCTGGAGATGCCATAGCAAACCCTGGCGAGCAAGTGTGTGTAGATGTTACTGTTCAAGATTTTGATGATATTACAGCGCTTGCCTTTTCTATGGATTGGGAACCTTCTGTTGTCAACTTTGTGGAGGTGACTAATTTTAATCTTCCAGGGCTTTCTGCTGCGAATTTCAATTTAGGAGGTAGTAATTTTGGTATATCTTGTTTAGAGTCTTGGACTAGTCCGACAGGAGTTAGTTTAGTAGACGGAGCCACAATTTTCTCGATTTGCTTTGAAGCAGCTAACAATCCTTTAGCTTGTGGTGCTATAAATTTTTCAAATAGCCCTTGTGAAGAAGTTGTTATGCAAGAGGATGTTGGATTTGATATTGGAATGAACAGTAATTCTGGAGAAGTTTGTATAAGTAATCCTGACGAATTTATTTCAACTATAGGATCAACAGGTGGTGCTCAAGGGGCTATTCTATGTGTAGATGTTACTGTCGCAAATTTCCAGAATTTGGGAGAAATGGAATATTCTGTTACTTGGAATCCTACTGTTTTAGACTTTATTGAACTACAAAATACAAATAACCTTACGAATCTTAATACTAGTAGCTTTGATGAATCTGATGTTGATAATGGTAATTTAACGGTAGATTGGTCAAGCCCAGGTGCTGGTGGAACGACTTTAACTGACGGAACTGCAATTTATTCCCTTTGCTACCAACTCATTGGTACAGTTGAGGGATGTGCTCCAATAAGTTTTTCTGAAACTCCGCTAGCGATTAATATTGAAAATAATAACAGTCCAACCAATATTGGTTTAGAAGCCAATAATGGAGAAATCTGTCTAGCTCAAGCATTAGGTGCTACTGCTGCTATTACTGGAGTTAGTTGTACTACTTCTGATAATTGTGATGGTGCGATTGACCTTACTGTTACTGGCGGTAACGGAGCTTATGTGTATGAATGGTCAGGACCTGGTATTGATGCAGGAAACATAAATAATGAAGACCAAACAGGTCTTTGTGAAGGAACTTACCTTGTCGAGACGAGTGATACAGAGACTGGTCTTTCAAGAGAAGATGTATATATTGTAGAGACATCAGGTACAGGCCCTGTTGCAGAAGCAGGACCAGATACTACCTTAAATTGTGGTATTGTAACGATGACTTTAGATGCGACCAATAATGGTACATCAGTAGGAGGACAGTATACTTACTTATGGAGTGGCGAGGACGGAAATGTTCAAGTGTTTCCAGATTCTGAAAATACTTTAATGCCTCAAGTCGCAGGTAGTAATGATTATTTATATTTTGAGGTAACTGATAATAATTCAGGTTGTACTGTTCGTGACTCTTTATTTATTTTGAGTGCGGTGACGCCAATTACGAATGCTGGTGATGATTTGACTTATGACTGTCTGACCGAATCGTTAGAATTGGATGGCTCTGCTTCTGAAGAAGATGAAGATTTTATTATTAATTGGTTGACAGAAGATGGTGCGAGTATTGAAGCTGGAACAAATGGCACTTTCCAGCCAACAGCTTTAACTCCAGGTACCTACATTTTAACGATTACTAATCCATTTAATGAATGTGTTGGAGAAGATACTTTATTAATTGAAGATATACGTACCGAGCCAATTGCCGTTGCGAATAGCACAGGAATGATTGATTGTGAAAATGATATGGTCTCTTTAGATGGTACAGGTTCTACTACAGGAACAACAAGTTTTCAATGGTGTGGACCAAGTGGTAATATCTTGAGTAATTCTATTACAGCGACCACAATGGAACCAGGCTGGCATTACTTTAAAGTTACTGATAACCCTAATGGATGTGTTT
>CAZQTE010000010.1:0-2698 GCA_964595615.1 uncultured Saprospiraceae bacterium | reverse complement strand
ACAAATGATGATACAGGATGTGAAGCTGTATTTAGTGTTGTCGTTGAAGATGAAACGATGCTTCCAGTTGTAGATGCAGGAATAGGAGGGGAGATTAATTGTGGAAATGCAACCGTTCAATTAGACGGTTCTGCATCAGATGCAAATATGGAATATGCATGGACTAATGCTGACGGAAATACAGATGGTATTACAAATCCAACGACATTGACTCCAACAGTAAATGTCGCAGGTACTTACACTTTGACTATTACAAATCCAACTTCACAATGTGTGAATAGTTCTCAAGTTGTTGTCGTAGAGGGTGCGGGTGTACCTGAAGCTATTATTGCGCCTACAGATTTGTTCTTTAACTGTACTACAGAGTCTATTACTTTAGATGCGACTGCTTCTACTAATGGACAAAATTATGAATATACTTGGACAGGAGATTGTTTAGATGATATTTCAAATGTACAAAATCCAGTGATTTCTTGTGAAGGAACTTATACTCTTGTAGTTGTGGACACGGTTTTAAATTGTGTTTCAGAAACAGCAATGATTATTATCACTGAAGATACTGAAGCACCTACAATTGTTCTTGAGGAAGAGGTTTTAATGCCTTGTGGTTTTGATGAAGTGATGTTAGATGCGACTATGTCATCTTCTGGAGATATGTTTGATGCGACTTGGACAGTTATTACTCCAGGTTCTATCACGGGAGAAACCACGCTAAGCCCAACGGTAACAGCAGGTTCTTATGGATTAAGTATAGTCAACAATGTTAACGAATGTGAAACAGTAGCCTCGGTTGTTGTTATTGAAAACAGTGTTACTGCTGACGCAGGAATGAATGTAGAAATATCTTGTGAAGGTGGGGGCGTTGATTTGGACGGAACTGCTTCTACTCCAGATGCAACTTATAGCTGGACATTTGAAGACAATATGACTACTGGTATCACTGGACCAGAGACATTAACTCCGACCGTGACTTTGGTCGGTACATACACGCTCACCGTAACGGACGCAACTGGTATGTGTACAGATATGGATGAGGTACAAGTTATCGGAGTTCAGCCTCCTGTGGCTAATGCTGGCGCAGATGTTCCATTGACATGTGATGATGAATTTGTGACTGTTGATGGCTCAGAGTCAGATATGGGCGATGATATCACTTATGCTTGGACGACGATTGACGGTAATTTTGTTAGTACCGATTTAACGCTTCCAATTGTAGATGTAGATGCTTTAGGTTCTTATGTTTTGACCGTGACACGCGCTGACGGATGTTTTAGTACAGATACTGTTTCAGTTTTTGCGGATGCAGGTAATCTAACGCCAGCTACAGCAAGTGTTGACCACGATATTTGTGAAACAACAGCAAGCTTGACAAGTAATCTCCCTGACGGAACAACTGGTCTATGGACAAGTAATAATGGTACCGTTAACTTTAGCAACGATACAGAAGTTAACGCAACAGCTGAAAATATTCCTGGTGGTGAAATCTTAATGATTTGGACTTTGAGTACAGAAGGCTGCCCGAATTATGACGCGGATACAGTACTTGTAATTACTGAATATACGCCAATAGCAAATGATGATAATGCAACATTAGAGGAAGGACAACAAGAAATTACGATTGACCTTTTTGAAAATGATGTAACTACAAATGTGCCTTCATTCACATTTACGAATACTGAACCAACTATCGGAATGATAAGTGAGAATGTGGGAGACGGTATGATTACTTATTTGCCTCAAATCGGAGTGGCTGGTGCAGCAGTATTTGATTATACTATATGCAATACAGATTGTCCGATGTTGTGTGATAGTGCAAATGTAACGCTCACCTTAGACGGAGAAATAGATTTAGATAATTTGCCTAATACCATTACTCCAAATGGAGACGGTCTAAATGACATATTAATCTTTGATGTTTTAAATACGGGTGATTATCCAAATAATAGTATTATTATCTTTAATCGTTGGGGAGACGAGGTGCATACTGCTAGTCCTTACAATAACGACTGGGGAGGAACATTCCAAGGTAATTTATTACCACAAGGGACATACTATTATATCTTGCGTTTAGATCTAGGAGAAGGGGAAGTTGTAAAAGGTGATATCACTATTTTACGTTAACTTGAAGTATGACTTAGATTGATTATCAATACATCTAAGGAATGCGAAAATAATAGATTCAGCATCTGAACTACTTCTTTTTCGCTTATTTTTCACTTAAAAAATGGTTGTTTGCCCCGACAAACGCCCATTTTTAAGCCAAAACTAAACGAAAAAATAAGCGGCTCAGATTCTGAATCTATTAATCTCACATTCCTAAGCTTTAGAGTAATTCTTTTTTATTTGCCTTAAATGTACGAAAATAGACAGGTTATACTTGTTTTTATAGGATTACATTGATTTTATTAAAATTGTGTATAATTTTGACTTATGAACTGAAATTAAGGAACTAAAAATAGGCTTTTATATAAGAGACTAGTTGTTATTGGGTATTTTTCTAATGTGACTTAATGTTTATCTTTCTATGAGAAACTTTAAGATAATGTATCCGTAAAAGGCTAAAAAGATAAGTACTCGGACATAATTATTTCGATAATTAATAAATATGTCAACCTACTTCAGTGCTCCAAATTGTGTGATACGAAAAATGAAAATTAAATAATACCTTGTTTTTATTTTTTATATCATTTTATGGAGA
>CAZQTE010000009.1:25004-30495 GCA_964595615.1 uncultured Saprospiraceae bacterium | reverse complement strand
TGAGAAAAATTATACACTGTCCAACTTGACGGACTTATTATTTCGTCGTTACTTACTTATGTTATAAGTCTTATTTAGACCAATTACGTATAATCAATGTCTATACATCTTTTCTGAAAAATTTATAACTTGCAGCATTCAAAGGGCGATAATTATTAATTTTCATCCCCTCTAATCATTAAAATGTACTAAAATGGATTTACCAAAAGTAGCAGGAAAAACGCCTGTACCTGCACAGATAGAAGAAGGAAAAAGATATGCTTGGTGTTCTTGCGGATTGTCTGAAAACCAACCGTTTTGTAATGGCGCACATAAAGGAAAAGGAATGTCTCCTAATGTCTTTGTAGCTGAAGAAACGAAAACAGCTTATATGTGTAATTGTAAAGCGACTAAAAATCCTAATGGATTTTGCGACGGCTCGCACAAGTCTTTGTAAGACATTCCTCTTCTATTCAAATTCAAGCCAATAATGGCTTGAATTTGAATTTTTCTCTCTTCTAAGTGTCTGAGTCCTTCGATACTTTAATATTTCTATCTTTGTTTTTTTATTAATCTTGGAATCTTGGCACTCAGGCACCAAGTTGAAGGCTGTTGTGCCTTTGGCACTGTTAATTAGGTTTAATGAAAAGTTTCGCAAATATTTCCATTGCATTTACAATGCTGCTTATGACTTTTACTGCTTCAAATTTGCATTGGGGTGGGCAGACTTGGTTGAATATTGCGGAAGCTGATGCGCAAGCTTATTATTCTTATTTGCCAGCTATTTTTATTTATCAAGATTTAAATTTTGATTTTTTTGAGGAGATTGAAGGAGAAAATGGGAAGTATTATGAAGCACATAATTTTTACGATTACCGAAATGAATTTAATGGTAAAAAGGTCAATAAATACTTTCTTGGTACAGCGGTTGCACAATCACCATTCTTTCTTCTTGCCCACTTTTTGACTTATCTAAGAGGTGGTGATATTGACGGATTTTCGGCTTTGTATATGATTTCGATTACGGTGGCAGCTTTGTTTTATTTGTGGATTGGATTGTACTTTCTAAATCGACTTTTGAAGACCTACAATATCAGCGAAATTAATCGTGGAATTACTCTTCTTGCATGTGTATTTGGAACTAATTTATTTTGTTATGCAGGTGCGGAACCTGGCATGTCTCATGTCTTTTCTTTTGGTCTTATTTCTGCTTTTCTTTTCTATGTAAAATGCTACTTTCAGAAGTCTAAAAAAGCATACTTAACTCTTCTATCTACTTTGTTGGGAATAATTATTCTTATCCGTCCGACAAATTCTTTGGTTGTATTCGCTTTGCCATTTATTGCGGGGAATTTTGATGATTTAAAAAGTGGTCTTTTTGCTCTATTCCAAAATTACAAATCATTAGTAATCAATACCTTAATCCTATTAGGAATAATATCTTTACAACTCATTTATTATAAATTGGCAACTGATAATTTCTTTGTTTATTCTTATAACAAGGAAGGTTTCGACTTTTCCAATCCGCACTTTTTCGACATACTTTTTAGCTATCGCAAGGGGCTTTTTCTTTATACACCTTTGTATCTTTTATCCTTTGTTGGATTGTATTTTTTGTGGAAGAAATCAGGCTGGCAGGTCTTAACTTGGCTTCTGTTTTTTGGAGTGATTACTTATGTTTTTTCATCTTGGCATCAATGGTTTTATGGGGGTAGTTTTTCCTCGCGGGTTTATGTGGAATATTTGCCGCTATTTATGATTTTATTGGGCTTGTCTTTGGAAGGATTGAGTGGGGAGATTTGGAAAAAAAGGGCTTTTGTGGGGGTGATTTTGGGCTTGATTTTGTTGTGTCAGATTCAGACTTATCAGTATCGACTTTATCAGATTCATTGGTCAGATATGACGGAGGAGATGTATTGGGATGTGTTTTTGAAGATTGGGGGATGATTTTTTTTGAAAATGATTATTAAGTGAGTGACACTATATTATATGGATAATTTTAGAGCACCTTTATTCCGCTATTTTCCTCTTAAAAATAGTTCCGTAGCGTAGACTATGCAACGATTTTTAAGAGAAAACTATCGAAAAAATTTGACTCTAAAATTTTATCCATATAAATAACGTCACTCACTTACTCGATTCTTCACATAAGATGATCTTGAATATTTTCTATTTCTCCTGAACATATCAAAAACCTCCAACAGCTCGTAAAAATCGTAAGTCATTCTTAAATTCTATTAAAAATTATAAAAATTCACAATATAAAAAAGCCTAACTTTGTGCGCAGAAAGCCAAAAGGCACAATTTTAGATTGAAGATGTTAGACGTAAGATATTAGACGTTAGACCAAACATCCTAAAAATTAATCTCGGAATGGCCGTAAACGGAAAGACAGTGCACAAATCTCAGTGCCACCGTCAACCGTCAACCGTCAACCGTCAACCGTTAAAAAAATGACAGCAACTCGCCCTTTATCTGACCGCGTACTCCGTATGGAAGAGTCCGCAACCATTAAAATGGCGCAAATGGCGCGCGACCTAAAAGCAAAAGGCAATGACGTGATTAGCCTTTCTTTGGGGGAACCAGACTTTGATACGCCTGACCACATCAAACAAGCTGCAAAAGACGCTTTGGATGCTGGCTACACGAAATATACGCCTGTTCCGGGGTTGGTAGAATTTCGCGAAGCGATTGTCCGAAAATTTAAACGCGATAATGGTTTGGATTTCGGTATTAATCAGATTGTCGTAAGTAATGGTGCAAAGCAAACTATCAATAACCTCTTCATGGCGCTTTGTAATGAAGGTGATGAAGTTATTGTTTTAGCCCCTTTCTGGGTGAGTTATTCAGCTATTATAGAATTGGCTGGTGGTGTGCCTGTTATTATTCGTGCAGGTATTGAGGATGATTTTAAAGTGAGTGCGGCTCAGGTTAAAGCGGCTATTACTAATAAGACAAAGGCAATTATTTTCTCTTCTCCTTGTAATCCGACAGGTTCGGTTTATTTAAAAGAAGAATTGCAGGCGATTGCAGATGTTATTGCAGCAGAAGAAAATGAAATCGTTATCATCAGCGATGAAATCTATGAGCACATTAACTTCACAGATAAGCACGCGAGTATCGGTTCATTTCCAAATGTAAAAGACCAAACAGTTACGGTGAATGGTATGGCAAAGGGCTTTGCGATGACAGGCTGGCGTTTGGGATATATGGGAGGACCAGTTTGGTTAGCGAAAGCTTGTGCTAAATTGCAATCTCAATCTACATCTGGTGCAACTTCTTTTGGTCAAAAGGCGGCGGCTGTTGCTTTGGATAGTGACCTTGCACCTTCTATGAAGATGAAAGAAGCATTTGAAAAACGCCGTGAATTGGTGATTAATGGACTTTCTGCTATTGAAGGTTTTAAAGTCAATCATCCTAAGGGCGCTTTCTATAGTTTCCCAGATATTAGCTATTTCTTTGGCAAATCTGACGGGACAACTACGATTAACAACTCTGTTGATTTCTGTGAATATTTGTTACAAAATGCTTTTGTGGCTTGTGTTGCAGGTTCAGCATTTGGAGCGGACGAGTGCATGCGTATTAGCTATGCGGCGAGTGAAGAGCAGTTGAAAGAGGCGATTAAGCGTATTGGTGAAGCTGTTTCTAAATTGAAATAGATTCAAAAAAAATGTGGCTCTCCGCCAAATGTAAAAAGCCCGAGCCTTCTTGATGAAGGTTCGGGCTTTTTTTAATAAGGAATATTAAAAAGCACACAGATTACACTTTATGTTAGTTAAAAAAATCTCATTAAACATCTAATAATCAGAATATTAACCAATATGTAACTCTCAACAAAGAAAAAAGGGTTCTTTATGATTTTGGTTGGTAAATCACATGACGCTACTCAAAAGGTGACTCAAAGTCACCATTTGAGTAACTAATGTCAAACTTTACCAACCGATGTCATAAAGAACCAAAAAGTAATAAGCCAAAAAATAAAATAACAATATTAATGAGTCACTTCTAAATATTAATACTTACTTTTGTCTTCACGAAAACAAATTTACTCCTCTGACTTCTTACCTGATTGCATTTTTTTCATTAAAGAATTTAATAATATTGTTACTTTTCTATGAAAAGTACATCATAATAATGAGCGAATACTTTCTGATGTGCGACATGTTTCAAGCATCTCAAAATATACAACTACACATTTCTCATCAAAACTAAACTAAAAGATGGATATTTTAAAAATGGTTACTGACGTTGCGGGTAAAGCACTCACTAATCAAGCAAGTGGATTTTTAGGTGAAAGCCAGTCTAATACACAATCAGCAATTACTGCAATCTTACCTTCTCTACTAGGAGGATTAATAGGAAAATCACAACAAAGTGGCGGTGCTGGAGCTATCATGGATTTGTTGAATAACAACAACATGGATGGCGGTATGTTAGACAACTTATCAGGCATGTTCAGCGGTGGAGAAAGTACTAACGCTCTGACTGGTCTAGGTGGTAGTCTTTTAACAGCCGTTCTCGGTGATAAAGTCGGCGGATTGGTCGATATGGTTTCAGGATTTGCAGGCTTGAAAAAAAGCTCTTCTAATTCATTGTTAAGTATGGCAATGCCACTAATCATGAGTATGATTGGTAAACAAATTAAATCAAAAGGCATGGGTCTTTCTGGTTTGACAAGTTTGTTAAGCAGTCAAGCGCCACATGTTGCTTCTGCTATACCAAAAGGCATGGGCAATGTAGCAGATTTATTGGGCTTCTCAAGCGCAATGTCTGGTGGAGGTTCTATTCCAACACCAAAAGCACCTAAGGTAGAAACTCCAAGTGGCGGTGGCGGCTGGATGAAATGGTTATTACCATTATTAGCAATTGCAGCTGGTTTATACTTCTGGAAAGGATGTGATACTGGCGCATTGGATGCAGCTAAAGCAGCCAAAGAAAAAACAGAACAAGCAGCAGCAGATGCAGCACAAGCAGCTAAAGATGCAGCGGCAGCAACAGCAGACGCAGCTAAAAATGCAGCAGACGCGGCGGGCGAAGGTTTGAGTGATGCAGTAAAAGCAGCACGTGAAGGCTTAGCTAATTTGACTTTCACAGCGGGTTCAGCTGGAGAAAAAATGATGAATTACTTGAACAGTGGAGATACCGATGCAGACGGGACTTTCCGTTTCATCAACTTAAATTTTGCTTCTGGCTCTGCTGAGATTACGGACGCAAATGCAGGTGAAGTTGATAACTTAGCGTCAGTAATGGCGGCATATCCAAATGTAAACGTAGAAATCCAAGGTTACACAGACAGCCAAGGTAACGATGACAACAACAAAGCATTATCTCAAAGACGTGCAGATGCTGTAAAAGCTCGTTTGTTGGTTAAAGGTATCGGCGCAAGTCGCGTAAATGCTGTTGGATATGGAGAAGCTTCTCCTGTAGCGACAAATGATACGGCTGAAGGTCGTGCTCAAAACCGTCGTATAGAGGTGAAGATTACTGGTAAGTAGGTTGGTTATTGGTTATT
>CAZQTE010000009.1:0-24904 GCA_964595615.1 uncultured Saprospiraceae bacterium | reverse complement strand
AAAAGGGGAAAATCTAACAGTTTTCCCCTTTTCTTTTGCCGAAAACCTTTACATTTGCCAAAAATCGAATAATTAGAGGAAAATAAATCATTATTGAACTACTTTCCTCTCCATTTTAAAGATAAAAAACACAAGCTTCGATGATTAACGATTTGATGAAATTAAGCCAAGACGAGCGTGAGCAATTATATGACGCTATTCCGATGATTACTGTTCTCATCGCAGGTGCAGACGGAGAAATCTCTGAGGCAGAGAGAGAATGGGCGAAAAAAATTACAAACATTCGTGGTTTCAATAACCCAGAAAAAATTCAAGGCTACTACGAAGAGGTAGAAGCTCGGTTTGAAAGTCGCGTGGATGAGTTAATTGAAAAATTACCTTTGAATGTAGAAAAGCGGAATGCGGAATTGACTGAAAAGCTGGCAGCTCTAAATCCAGTTTTGGATAAATTGGGTTACTCTTACCACAAACAATTATACAAATCATTCTTGAGCTTCGCGACCCATGTAGCACGTGCTGACGGTGGCTTCTTGGGTGTTTTTGCTATCGATAAAGATGAGGCAGACTTAATTGACTTATCAATGTTGAAGCCAGCATCTTAAAAGATGCGGTATTCCAAAACGGGAGTTTCGGAATTACTTGAGAGCGAAACAGAAGTTTCGTAATATGAGAATGGGAACTGCATAGCAGTTCCCATTTTTTTATATTATAATCGGTCCAACCTATCCAAAACAGGCTTAACCGAAGCAATAGTTGCAAAAGTCGGAGCAAAGAAAAAACCTATAAAAGGAATTAATAAAATCAACATAAACACTGTCCCAATGCCTAATGTCAATCCACGATTATCCTTGACAAAGTAAACACTATTACTATAATTCAAATGCCTTTCCATAGTATAATCTAAAATACCAAAGCCCGCATAATAAGCACTGATTGCAAATAGTAAAGGCGTGGTTATCGGAGCTAACACACCAGATAAACTTAAAATCCAGAGTACTAAGGTAAAGATAATTTCTCGCGAAATGTTACGTAAATTCAATCGTAAAGCGCGTCCTGCTTGCGTTATAAAAAGACCAATGCTGAAAGTAGGGCTTGGTTCTCCTGTCAATTTGCTTTCTATTTTTTCAGACAAAAGCGACATAAAAGGAGATACAGCTATCAACAAAATATACTTAAAAAGCAGCAATCCTAAAGCCGCAACTAAGACTCCTCCTAAGATATCTCCAAATGTTTCTAAGCCTGCACTCCCCCACCAATTCTCAGGATACCAACTGATAATCAGTTTTCCCAAATCGTCAGAAGCTGTCCATGCACCAGCAAAAATACCACCACCGATGAGCATACCTATCACTCCAGGAATAAACATGTAGCCCCACAAACGGTATTTAGCAATCATACCAAAAACCTTAAGATAAGCCCCAATTCCTTTAAGAAAACCTTTCATATTTTATTTATCTTTTTCTTGAATAAATTCAATTTACAGAACAATTAGACTGTAATATCTAATAATTGTTGGATTTGATTAATAAAAAATCGAGTAAGTACAAGAAAAATAAGACGAAAAGTAGACTTTAGAGATACCTATGTTGCATCATTAAACTTATTGTTTTGTCGTTACTTAACACAATAGTTAACTTAAATTCTATCATCTCTTCTTATGACAGCCCTCAGTTAATCTACTACTCAATGACCATATCTTTGTGGTATCAAATGAGAGAAATACTCCTCTTATTTGACTTCAATCCGATATTATTGAGAGTCAGAACGTGCAGAAAATTGGAGGCTTATGTATTTATTTGCCCTCTGATTTTCGCATTTTATTAAAAAAAATAGAATTTTAAGAAAATATTAATAGGGAGGACTAATGTTTTATTTGTCTTTATTAATGAACCTTCACATTTAACATATCTTACAAGGTATTAGAATATTAAATATTAGGGATGGTGCAATTTTTACGGTGCTTAATCAGCTTTTTGTGTATTTAAACGACATTTTAAAAAAATAATTTGAACTAATTTGGGTTATTAAATGTCTTTACATTAAATTTGCGACCTGAATGAGATACAGAGTGATTTGATTGTGTGAATAAATTAGTGTATCTTGCTTTTAAATAAGACTAAAGATTTCCTGAACAGGAGTTTTATATGGGTTTTAGGTGTTTTTGTGGGGAAGCCTCTCGGTTTTCCCACTTTTTTTTGCCCATACTATATTTCGCCACTCTCGTTTCGAGCCTTTTAATAGTCCCCTTATACTTTTTGCTGATTTTCCTAAACAGGAGTTTTAGGATACATGATACACGGCACAACTTTCGCAGTTTATTTTCGTTCTTATATAGACTTTTTTCTACAAAAAATATTTGGCAATGAACTGGAAACTACTATTATCTTTTCTCCTCGTTTTTTCAATGTCTTCTGTAATCTCTGCTCAGTCTGAGTCAAAATTAGCTCAACAATATTTTGCAGACGGTGAATTTGAGAAAGCAGCTATTCTATATGAAAAATTATATAGTGGTAATGCGCGTAATGACTATTTTTTCAATCGCTATATTGAATGTATGCTTTCATTGGAAGATTATGATGGAGCAGAAAAAGCATTAAAAAAAGAATTGAAGAAAAATCCAGCAAAAGTCAACCTCTATGTTACTTACGGTAATATCTATGAACGTCAATTCAATGATGCAGAGGCACAGAAACAATATGAACGTGCCATTAAAGAATTACCTGAAGACCGGTTTGCTACAACAAAACTGGCAAATGCCTTTATTGGATTGACAAAATATGATTTGGCAGCTGAAACTTATGAAAAAGGAGCTAAATTATTAAAGGATAATCAAGTCTTTGCCTACAATTTAGGTGATTTGTACCGTCGAAAAGGCGATACTCCTAAAATGTTAGAGAACTACTTAAACTCTCTCGACGCCAATCCAGGCAGATTAAGGTCCCTACAAACTACTTTCCAACGCTACTTAACAGAAGAAGATTTTATTGAACTACAAACGCAGTTATACAGTCGTATTAGCTCGACTCCTGATGCAATGCACTACCCTGAATTATTATCATGGGTTTTCATCCAGAAAAAAGACTACCGTAACGCCTTACGCCAAATGAAAGCCTTAGACAAGAAGTTAGATGAAAATGGTGGACGAGTTTTTGGACTTGGAGAGATTGCGATGAATGCAAAAGATTATGATGCAGCTATTTCTGCCTATGAATATATCGTTGCAGAGAAAGGCGTAAATTCTTCGTTTTACATTGATGCAAAGCGTGAGCTACTACGCACAAAACGTCTAAAAGTGACATCGGGCTTTGATTACACAAAGGAAGATTTACTCGTTTTAGAGAAAGAATATGAAGCTTTTTTAGAAGAATTTGGTTGGTCAAAAACCACCGCAAGTATTGTGAAAGAATTGGCAGATTTTGAAGCTTTATATCTGAACGATATCGACAAGTCAATCAGTATTTTACAGCGTATGATTGATTTCCCTGGCATCAATCCAAAAATGCAAGGAGAAGCAAAAATTGCACTCGCAGATTACTATTTGATACAAGGCGAAATATGGGAATCTACCCTACTCTACTCTCAAGTTGACAAAGCATTTAAAGAAGATTTATTAGGACATGAGGCGCGTTTTAGAAATGCAAAGTTGTCTTATTATAATGCAGATTTCGAATGGGCACAAGCACAATTTGATGTTTTGAAAGCCTCGACTTCTAAGCTAATCGCTAATAATGCCTTAGATTTATCCATTTTTATCATGGATAATTTAGGTTTGGATACAACGACAACAACGCTACAATTGTACTCAGATGCAGAGTTGTTGACTTTCCAAAATAAGTTTGACCAAGCTTTCGCAAAGTTAGACTCTATCACCACAGGCTATCCTGAACACGGTCTAAAAGATGATGTCTATTACGCCAAAGCTCAAATCTATAAAAAGCAAAGAGATTACGTCAAAGCGGCTGCCATGTTTGAAAAGATTATTGCAGAACATGTAGAAGATATTCGTGCTGACAATGCGCTTTTTGAATTAGCGCAGATGTACGAAAATGAAGCGCAACTGAATGATATAGAAAAGGCGAAAGAATTGTATGAAAAGGTTTTTATTGACTTTTCGGGGAGTACTTTTGCGGTAGAGGCGCGGAAGAAATATCGGATGTTGCGAGGAGATGATATTTAAAAAAATATGAAGTATGAAATATGAATAACGCACATTCATATTTCATACTTCATATTTCATATTTTCTACAAAGCCAATTTCGCCTTCAACTTCGCAGGAAGCGCATCCTTATGCACCAACACTCCCACCGTCTTCAACTGAAAGTACGCCTCCGACATATACAGAAATCCTTTGTGGTCGCTAATCTCTCCCCAGCTATTCTTAATCAAGTAATACTTCGTCCCATTCTGGTCAACCGCAGTGCCCGTTAAGTGCATCAAGTGGTCATCAGTAGTAGAGTAAGACATAAAAGTGGACTGACGGTCAGCTTGAGAAATAGTCTTTTCTTTGCCTGGTTTAGTGTACAAATCTTCGCGGTCTTCATCTGTAGGTACGATAGCGATACCCTCTTTTGCATTAAATCCTTTCTCGCTTACATCACCGTCCCAAGCCACCGAGTAGCCTTTAGATACCGCATTTTCGACCACCGCTTGCAAATCCTCTAGGGGCACATTGTAGTACGAACCATTGCTGTAGTTATCTGGAATTTCTAATACGAAAGTTTCATAAAATGGATGATGTGTATAAGAAGTCAACTCTACATAATCATCTGGATTAATACCTAAATCTTTGGTGAATACCTCTGTATTTTGTTGTTTTCCTGCGTACTCAAAACTCGCTGGCACTTCTCCCATATAAGCATCCAATATACCTTCAAAACCTGCCATCCACTTGGTACTCAGACGTTTACTCTTCATAATGCCGTCCAAATAGCCTTTCAAACCTTTCGCTAATTCACTATGATCATGCTTTGTCTCATCTCCTACTTTACCGCTATAAATGCTCTCTGGCAAAATACCACCCGCTTTAAATGCACGCATCACATCATGATTCAAACTACCTTGACTAAACTGCGCTTTTCCCTGACGTAGCACATAATTCATTGCTTTATCTTTGTAAATATTACGCACGATATACATTTCTGATAGGTCAAAATTACCTTTACCAGAACGAATTAATTCGCTTTCTAAAAAGGAAACGGTACTAAATGACCAGCAAGTTCCTGTACGGTCTTGACTTTTGACAGGTGTGCAGGCGATGTTTTCTTTGACCTCAAATTGGTAGCTTGAAGTTTTCTTTAATTCTACTTGTGCAGAAAGATTAATGCTTAAGCATAAAGTGAAGAGAAGGATGATTTTGTTCATTGTGTATTA
This sequence comes from uncultured Saprospiraceae bacterium, assembly GCA_964595615.1. Lineage (GTDB taxonomy): Bacteria > Bacteroidota > Bacteroidia > Chitinophagales > Saprospiraceae > JAHDCG01. The sequence continues at coordinate 19,534 of CAZQTE010000009.1, read as the reverse complement.
ATTTTTACAGTGATTTTTTAAAGATTAACAAATGTTACGATAACCAGTAATCATCCACATATCGAAATTTTATTCCGACCTGTCGGGGTCAAATAGAGTTTGTGGATGATTTGCTCGTGAACTTAAAGCAAAATCATCCACAAACTACAAAATTTTCTTCCAAAATTTTTCCGATGTGTGGATGATTAGTTCACCAATTCTTCGATTGTTCTTTTTATAGAATTGGCTTGCGCGTCCTAAAAAAATATTCATTTTTTTATCTCTTCGTCGTAAAATTACAAGCGTTCGTAGGTAAAAACTTTTAAATTTTCCCCGATTTTGGTAGGTTTCGGTATTGATTTTAACATCAGTTGTTTTGTTGGATTTTAAAGTAAATCCAATAGCACAAACTTAACAATTATCATTGATAAGTTTTGGGATTATACCTCTAAATGACATGACTCCAAGCATTTAGTTGCCTAATTACAAAGAATAAAGGAAAATATGCTGCGGTTTTTACATCTACAAAATACTGAAAATCAAAGCGTTGCATAAGTCGCTCGGTAAAATTCTTTATTCAAAATTCCAAACTTAGAACGATTATTGTTTACTTTTGCAATACAACTGTTTTTCACAAAACTAAAAACCATAACAAATGAGTAAAGTACGTCTTACTGGTCTTTCCAGATTTTTGATTGCTCTTCTATTAGCATGTATCGTAGGTTTTCTTATCTACAAATATTCCCCAGGATTAAAAGTCGAAGAGTCTAAGCAACTCGACGGTATCGAAGTCTCAGATAATGATGTCAACAACATCATGGATGCTTCTGAAATCAAAACACCAACGGACAATCCTTCAAAGGTACAATCAGAAAAGCCTTTGACAAGAATTGCAGCTTACGCATGGAATGCACAGTCAGGTATCATCGTTGCCAATGGTGGACCACGCACGACTGAAGGTTCTATGATGGAAGCAAATGGCGTCAACTTGGAAATCATCAGACAAGATTGGTTGTCAGAGTTACGCAATTTGCAGATGAAATTCGTCCAAGAGTACGACCGTGGCGAGAAATATCCAAAACAAGGTGTTTTCGCTATCATGATGATGGGTGACGGTGCACCATACTACATCAGTTCGGTGCAGCAGGCATTGAATGATAAATATGGGCCAGATAAATACCACGTACAAGTGGTGGGTTCTGTTGGTTTGAGTTACGGTGAGGACAAACTTATCGGACCTCCAAAATGGAAATTGGACCCGCAAACTATGCGCGGTGCGCTTATATCAACAGTAATCGGTGACGGTGACTGGGTGACGACGGTAAATTATGCATTTGCCAATGGTATCAAGGTAAATCCTGACCCAAAAACTTATGACCCTGATGCGGTTAACTTCTACCCTTCTGCTAATGATGATTACATCGAGTCGGCGAAAGAGTTGATTAAATCTCAAAAAGAAGGTTGGACTATTCCATTGAAAGAAATCAAAGATGGTAAGTTGACAGGTAAAACTGTCGATAGAAAAATCGACGGTTGTGCAACTTGGACGCCGGGTGATAAAATGGTTTTTGATGCCTTAAATGGTTTCACTGACATCGTTTCTACCAAAGAATTCAACAATCAAATGGCAACAACTGTCATCGCTGTGAAAGAATGGTCAGAAGAAAATCCTCAAACGGTCAGCAACATTTTGAAGGCATCATATACTGCCTCTAATCAGTTGAAACAGTATGACAACTGGAAGCAACGCGCAGCAGAATGTGTAACGAAAACTTACGAAATGGAAGATGCAGCTTACTGGGCAGCGATGTTTAAAGGTCAAAAAGGTGAAAAAGGCGGTATCTCTTACAACATGGGAGGTTCACGTGTTTTCAACTTGGCAGATGCACAGCAATACTACGGTATGACGGACGGTGTCAATCGTTACAAGTCTGTTTATGACCAAGTTTCGTACTACATCAAGGAGTTGAACCCAGCAGGTTTTAACCAAAATGTAAAGCGTATCGTACCTTACGAAGAAGCGGTAAACTTGAGTTTTGTTAAGGCTGTCAAGGACATTGATGCTGGTGATGCTTATGTAACTGATTACACGAAAAAGGCAAAAACTGTCTTAGCTTCGGGTGAATGGCGCATTAACTTTGGTACAGGTAGTGCCAGCTTAAAAAATGGTGCAACGGACGTTTTAGAACAAATCTTTAACCTCTTAGTACAAGCCGAAGATGCAAAATTGGAATTGGTCGGTCACACGGATAATGTCGGAAATCGTGAAGCAAACTTCGCGCTTTCTCAATCACGTGCCGAAGCTGTCAAAACCTACTTAATGCAACGCGGCATCCCTGCCTCACGTTTCCAAAAAGTAGAAGGAAAAGGACAAGACGAACCTACGGCGGACAACAGCACCGCAGCAGGTAGAGCGAAAAATCGCCGTGTAGTCGTCACACTTCTTAAGTAAAAGAGTTAAGGGTTGAGAGTTGTGGGTTATGAGAACTCGCAACTCACAACCCTCAACTCAAAAACTCTCAACTCCTTACTAATAACTTCCAACTAAATGATAAAATCCTGGTTTCGTCCTTTTGAGAAACTTTCCAAACAACACAGCACACTAATCGCTGCGATATGGATAGTCTTACTCTTAGGCTTTTGGTTTTTCGGAACATCTGGAGAAACCAAACTTTTCCCGCCGCCTGACATGGCTTGGCAAGGCTTTAAAGACTTGTATAGCGAAGGTTTGGTCGTGCATATTCTATCCTCTTTGTGGCTTTGTCTGCAAGCGACGATGATATCCATTGCTTTTTCTTTATTCATGGCTTATTTGTATCCCATTCCAGCCTTTCGACCTGTGGTAGAGATGCTTTCGCGGATGCGTTATTTGCCTTTGACGGGTATTACTTTTTACTTGGCAATGGTCGTTAATAATGCGCGTACCATGCAAATTTGGGTCTTGGTTATCTTTATGAGTTTGTATTTTATTACCTCTTTAATGGGCGTGTTGAAAGCTATACCTCAGGCAGAATTAGACCATGCGCGTTCCTTGGGTTGTAGCCGTTGGGAAGTATTGTGGGAAGTAGTAATAAAAGGTCGTTTGGATTATGTGATTGAGGTTTTACGTCAAAATTTGGCGATAACGTGGATGATGTTGGTGACAGTAGAATCTATCTTGATTGCCGCAGGTGGTCTCGGTGTTTTGATAAAAAATAGCGATAAATTCATGAATCATGGGCGGATTGTTGCTTTGCAAATTGTGATTTTATTGGTTGGATTGGGGATTGATTGGTTTTTGAATTTTCTGAGAAAGTCGATGTTTAGGTATTCGAAACTTTAAGGTGAGAGGCGCGAGGTGAGAAGTGAGAGTGCGGATATGATGAAGCATTAGAGTAATTTAGTTTTGACAAGGTTAAGAGAACATGCGAAAAGGAGATTAATGTAAGGCGATGCAAAATGCAGTCTCTCCCCTCGCACCTCTCTCCTAAAAAGAAAAAATGAGCTACAACGAATCAACAGAAGCCATCTTAGCCGTCGAAAATCTCAGCGTAGAATACGACGGTAAAAAGATTATTCAGAATATAAATTTAACAGAGAAAGATGTTTTACGTCCAGGCGTAATACAAGGTCAGACTTTGGCTTTTGTGGGACGTTCGGGGCGTGGAAAATCTACTTTTTTTCGGTCTTTGGCAGGATTAGAAAAGCCGACGACGGGAAAGGTTTTATTGTCTGACTTAACAAAAGAACCAGAGAATGGCTATCCACCTTTGAAAGCTGTGGAAGAAGGAGATGTGGGTTTTGTGGACCAAAGTTATACGCTATTTCGTCATAAAACGATTTATCAAGCTATGGAATTTGCGATGCGCAAAGTCGATAAAACGAAGGAAGAAAAGAAAAAAATCATCAATACTCATTTGAAAGATTGGGGATTAGAGCAGGTAAAAAATCAATATCCAAACGAACTCTCAGGCGGTCAGCGTCAAAGAACAGCAATATTGGAGCAAGTACTCAGTTCTACCAATTATATCATATTAGATGAGCCATTTTCAGGCTTAGATGTCGGGAATATTCAAAATGTAATCAATGCTTTTAAACTCATTAATGAGACACATGAGCTAAATACGATTATCTTTTGTACGCATGATATTGAATTGGCAGTACAATTAGCGGATACAGTTTATGTGATTGGCTACCCCACTTTAGACAATGGAAATTTAGAAATGGTAGGAACGATTGTTGAGAAATTTGACTTAAAAGAAAGAGGGATTGCTTGGCAAGATTCATTGAGTCCGCAGCATATTGAAGTCGTGGAAGAGGTGAAGAAGGCGATTTTGAATAGTTGACTTTTTTAGTTGGAAGTTGGTGGTTGGAAGTTGGTAGGAACGAAAAACGGTTCTTTCGATTTAGTGTCGAAAGAACCGTTTTTGTTTACTCTTTTATTCACTCAAACAGAGTTTGAGCGCACTACTAATTCGCCTGCAATCCGTCAGGCACATCAATCTCATCCACGATGTTCATCGGCTCTCCTGAACCATTCAATACAATTAACTCAACACGACGATTAAACTGACGTCCTGCTTCCGTATCTTGTCCTCCTTCCAATTCATTTTTAGCAATCGGGTCAGTCTCGCCAAAGGTCTGTGTATCAATACGAGATGAAGAAATACCTCTTGCCATTAAGTATTGCTTCGCAGAGTTTGCACGGTTCAATGACAAAGTTTCATTATAAGAATTAGAACCTTTCGCATCTGTATGTGCCATGAGACGGGTGCGATAAGATGGATTTTCGCGGAGCGTTTGTACCAACTCATTCAAACGTTGCTTAGACTCTGGACGCAAAAAATAGCGGTCAAAATCAAAGAAGATAGAACGCAGAGACGCTGTAATTTCTTTTGGTCTTGGCACATATCCACACGCGCAAGCTTTACCAAAGCTATCCATACTTTCGACAGACACACCGATAAATCCTTTGCCTTTGGCTACTGAGGCTTGGCTATCTGCTTCTGATTTATTGTATTTCCCGATGTAGTAACGGTGGAAGCCATTGCTATCTTTTGCGTAAAAGACACGACTATTTAAGTCTGAAAAATGATAGCCAGGAACGGCTTGGTCGTAGACTGCCACTTGAACGAGGTAGTCTTGAGCAGAAATGGTTAAACTTACTGCGAACAGTAAAAAAGTTAAGAGTGTTGTTTTCATTTTCTTTTGATTTTGGTTCTTCTTAAATTTTCAGTAGCAATATCTCTTTTGCTACTGCTTTGAGTACGAAAGAAATGAAAATTTGTATTAAAATCAAAATGAATGGTTATTTGTGCGAGTGGGAAGGTGATGAATGGCAGGGATGGGGTGTAATTTATATAAGTCTTGCAATATGTAAATGTAAAATCAAAAAAACCTCTCCCCCACCAAAAGGCAGAGAAGAGGTTTTATATCTCTCACAATAAATTCAGGTAACAACCTTTATAAATTGTAATTTGTCAATTGTAATTACTCAGCTGGCTCTTCCAACATCTCTTGACGTTGTGTATAAGAGTCGTGTGCTTCTTTCGTAGTTACCACCAAGTCGTTGAACTTGCGCATACCTGTACCTGCTGGAATTTTCTTTCCAACAATTACGTTTTCTTTCAATCCGTACAACAAGTCTTTTTTCGCACCGATAGCGGCAGTACTCAATACTTTTGTTGTCTCCTGGAAAGAGGCTGCTGAAATCCAACTGGTTACACCCAATGAAGATTTCGTGATACCTTGTAGCAATGAACTTGATGTCGCAGGAATAGCATCGCGGAACTGGACAACCTTAGAGTCATTACGTTTCAAGTAAGAGTTTTCCTCTCTCAATTGACGTAAAGAAACGATTTGTCCTTGTTTCAATTTATTACTATCTCCACTGTTCGTGATGACTTTCTTGTCAAAAATCCAATCATTTTGCTCTAAGAAGTCAAACTTCTCAACTGCTTCACCTTCCAAGAATGTCGTATCTCCTGGATCCTCGATTTGTGCACGACGCAACATCTGACGTACGATTACCTCGATGTGCTTGTCATTAATCGGAATACCTTGCGAACGGTAAACTTCCTGAACTCCATTTACTAAGTAAGAAGATACAGCGAAAGGTCCTTTGATATCCAAAATATCACGTGGCGCAATAGCACCGTCAGACAATGGCATACCTGCACGGACAAAGTCACCCTCTTGTACAAGAATGTGCTTAGACAATCCTACTAAGTATTTGCGTTTCATTCCGTCTTTCGTCGTAATGATACACTCACGGTTACCACGCTTAATCTTACCGAAACTAACTGTACCGTCAATCTCAGAAACCACAGCAGGGTTTGAAGGATTACGTGCCTCGAATAATTCCGTTACACGTGGAAGACCACCCGTGATATCCTGAATCTGTCCTGTCTTACGTGGAATTTTCACGATAATCATACCTACATCAACGGTTGCACCGTCGTCAATAGAAATATACGAGCCTACTGGCAAGTTGTAAGTACGTAAATCCTCGCCGTCTGGACTTGAAATTTTAATACCTGGAATTAAACGCTTGTTTTTACTTTCCGTAATAACTTTTTGAGACAATCCTGTTTGAGAATCAGTCTCTGTACGTACCGTCTGACCTTCAATGATATTCTCAAATTGAGCAATACCTTTGTACTCAGAAACAATAACGTTGTTATAAGGATCCCATTCACAAACCATATCACCTGTGGCAACCACTTGTCCGTCTTTGAGACCAACTGTCGCACCATAAGGAATAAAGTGCGAAACATACATTTTCGAACCGTCTTCAGACATCAATTTCACCTCACCTGTACGAGACAAGTTGATTTGAATTTCTTCACCAGCATCGTTCTTACCTTTGATGATACGCAAGCCATCAAAAACGGCTTTACCATCAAATTTAGAAGTAATGCTACTGTCTTGCTTCGTGACTACGGCTGTACCACCAACGTGGAATGTACGTAGCGTCAACTGTGTACCTGGCTCACCAATTGATTGTGCAGCAATAATACCAACAGAATCACCACGTTCAGCCAAACGACCACTCGCCATGTTCTTACCGTAACATTTAGCACAAACACCACGCTTTGTTTCACAAGTCAATACCGAACGGATAACTACCTCTTCGATACCTGCTGCTTCTACTTTTTCTGCGACGTCTTGAGTGATATACTCATTTTCTGCCAAAATCAAATCTCCTGTTACAGGGTGTACTAATTCGTACAAACTGTAGCGTCCACTAATACGACCAGCTAATGACTCGATGATATTTTCGTCTTCTTTCAAAGCACGAGTACCAATACCACGTAATGTATCACAATCATCTTCGATGATAACAACATCTTGTGCAACATCCACCAAACGACGAGTCAAGTAACCCGCATCGGCAGTTTTCAATGCCGTATCGGCAAGACCTTTACGCGCACCGTGTGTAGAGATAAAGTACTCAAGTACTGATAATCCGTCCACGAAGTTGGCAAGGATAGGGTTTTCGATAATCGCCCCTCCTGTATCACCAGATTTTCTCGGTTTTGCCATCAATCCACGAAGACCACACAATTGCTTAATCTGCTGACGAGAACCACGTGCTCCAGAGTCCAACATCATGTATACCGAGTTGAAACCTTGCTTGTGCTCAGCCATCTCTTTCATGAGATTGTCAGTAATCTTGTTATCGGCAGATCCCCATGTATCTACGATTGCGTTGTAACGCTCATTGTTCGTGATAAGACCCATGTTATAGTTGTCCCATACTTCATCAACTGAAGTTTGTGCATCTACTAAAGTCTGAGCTTTCAATGTTGGTGTAATCAAATCTCCCAAGTTGAAAGACAAACCACCTTTGTATGCCCACATGAAACCCATATCCTTGATATTATCCAAGAATAAAGCACATACAGAAAAATCTGAACGACGGATAACATCAGAGATAACTTTTTTCAAGTTACGCTTAGACATTACCATGTTGTAATAGGGTAAACCATCAGGTCTCGCATCATTAAAGAGTACACGACCAGTTGTAGTTTCTATACGTTCAATCACCTCTTCTCCTTCCTCGTTTACTGTTTTTACGCGCACTTTAATAACTGCGTGTAAATCCAATTTCCCTTCATTAAAGGCAATTCCTACCTCTTCAGAAGAGTAGAATGTGCGACCTTCACCCTTCACTTCTGCACCATCCGCTGAACGACGCTCTTTTGTGATATAGTAAAGACCCAAAACCATATCCTGAGAAGGAATAGTAATAGGTGAACCGTTTTGAGGATTCAACATGTTGTGACTTGAAAGCATCAATACTTGTGCTTCCAAAATCGCAGCCTGGCTCAATGGTACGTGAACTGCCATCTGGTCACCGTCAAAATCGGCGTTGAAGGCAGAACATACAAGTGGGTGCAACTGGATTGCTTTACCCTCAATCAAACGTGGCTGGAAGGACTGGATAGATAAACGGTGCAATGTCGGTGCACGGTTTAACATAATCGGGTGTCCTTTCAATATATTTTCAAGAATTTCCCAGATAACTGGGTCTTTTCTATCAACAAGTTTCTTCGCAGATTTTACGGTCTTAACGATACCACGCTCAATCAATTTACGAATAACAAAAGGCTTGAAAAGCTCAGAAGCCATACCTTTTGGTAGACCACATTCGTGCAATTTCAAGGTTGGTCCTACGACGATTACCGAACGACCAGAGTAATCAACACGCTTACCTAAAAGGTTTTGACGGAAACGACCTTGCTTACCCTTCAAGATGTCGGATAAAGATTTCAAAGCACGTCCACCTTCCGCTTTTACAGCATTTGATTTACGTGAGTTGTCAAATAATGAATCGACAGCCTCTTGCAACATCCGCTTCTCATTACGCAAGATTACCTCTGGCGCTTTGATTTCTAACAAACGCTTCAAACGGTTGTTACGGATAATTACACGACGATATAAATCGTTCAAATCAGAAGACGCAAAACGTCCACCATCCAATGGTACTAACGGCCGTAATTCTGGTGGAACTACTGGTAAGTATTGAATAATCGTCCATTCGGGGCGATTTTCCAAACGCAAATTAGCATCACGGAAGGCTTCTACAACGCGCAAGCGCTTTAATGCCTCAGATTTACGTTGCTGACTCGTTTCGTTCGCAGCTTGGTGACGCAAAGCGAAACTCAACTGGTCTAATTCCAAACGTTCCAACAACATTCTGACAGCATCGGCACCCATGTGTGCGATGAATTTATTTGGGTCATCGTCGTCCAATTGCTGATTTTCAGCTGGCAATGCATCTAAGATGTCCAAGTATTCCTCTTCAGTCAACAAGTCCATGTTGGTGATAGGCTCTTCTCTATCTTCAGTAATACCTGCTTGGATAACTACATAACGCTCGTAGTAAATGATGCTCTCCAATTTCTTAGAACTCAAACCTAATAGGTAACCGATTTTATTCGGTAATGATTTGAAGAACCAAATATGGACAACAGGGACTACCAACTTAATGTGTCCCATGCGCTCACGACGTACTTTCTTCTCTGTTACTTCTACCCCACAACGGTCACAAACGATGCCTTTGTAGCGAATACGTTTGTATTTACCGCAATAACATTCGTAATCCTTTACAGGACCAAAAATACGCTCACAGAACAAACCATCGCGTTCTGGCTTATATGAACGGTAGTTAATAGTTTCTGGTTTTAACACCTCACCATAACTGCGTTCCAAAATCTCATCTGGGCTAGACAGCGATATAATAATGCTGCTAAAATCCTGACGAGCTGATTGTATTTTCTTTTTAAAAGGCATACGCTGAATTTTGAATGATGAATGATGAATTTTGAATACCCTACACGACTTGTACCGCTTTAAACTTCAAAAAAATCACATCATTATATAATTACACTTTTAAATATTTTTCTTTTAAGAAGCTGTTTGAGTTTAAGTATTTTTCTATGTGAGAGAATATTTTTCGTTTATTTTGGCTTTTAAAACCGCTAATACCCTACGGTCTTTAAGGATTTTAAAAGTGAAAATAGGCGAAAAATTGTCCTCATATAGAGAATTAGTTAAATTCAAACAGCTTCTAAAACAGGAGAAAATTTTAAATTTTCTCCTGTATATTTGTCTGATTTATTTTAGAAGATGAATATTAATTTTAAATAAATAATCGCTATTGAAACGTATGCTTTATTCAGAATTCAACATTCAAAATTCAAAATTATTCAAACTTGACATCCAATGCCAATCCACGCAACTCATGTACAAGTACGTTGAATGACTCTGGAATATTCGGCTCAGGTAGAGTATCACCTTTTACGATAGCTTCGTAAGTTTTCGCACGACCTTGAATATCATCCGATTTGAGCGTCAATAACTCTTGCAAGATATTAGCTGCACCGAATGCCTCCAATGCCCAAACCTCCATTTCACCAAAACGCTGACCACCAAACTGAGCTTTACCACCCAATGGTTGTTGTGTAATAAGTGAGTATGGTCCGATAGAACGAGAGTGCATCTTGTCATCTACCATGTGCGACAGTTTCAGCATGTAAATCACACCTACTGTTGCTTGCTGGTGGAAACGGTCACCCGTCTCACCGTCATATAGATACGTTTGACCCAAGCTCGGTAAATCCACTTTCTGGATGTACTCTTCGATTTCGTCTTGGCTTGCACCGTCGAAAATTGGAGTGGCAAATTTGACACCCATTTTTTCTCCTGCCCAACCTAATACTGTCTCGAAGATTTGTCCCAAGTTCATACGAGAAGGTACACCTAATGGATTCAATACAATATCCACTGCTGTTCCGTCCTCTAAGAACGGCATGTCTTCTGTACGTACGATACGCGAAACGATACCTTTGTTACCGTGACGACCGGCAAGTTTATCACCCACTTTCAGTTTACGCTTCTTAGCCATATAAACTTTCGCCAATTTCAATACACCTGCTGGCAACTCATCACCAATACTGATATTGAATTTCTCACGCTTGTATTTACCTACTTCCTCGTTTACTTTGATACTGTAGTTGTGTAACAACTGAGCAATCAACTTGTTAGTCGGTAATTCATCTGTCCAATTGCTGTAATCAACAGAAGCATATTCTAGTTCACGTAGTACCTCTTGGTTGAATTTTGTACCTTTTGGTATCAACATTTCAGAGTAAACAGATTTAACACCTTCACTCGTTTTGCCTTTCACCAAAACAGCTAACTTATCCACCAAAATTGTTTTCAACTCATTCAAGCTGATAGCGTGTTGGTCATCCAACTTTTGGAGCAACAATTTCTCGCTTTCTTTCTGTTCTTTATCTTTCTTCGCACGAGCGAAAAGCTGCTTGTTGATGATGATACCTTTAGTAGATGGTGGTGCTTTCAATGAAGCATCTTTTACATCACCTGCTTTGTCACCGAAGATTGCACGAAGCAATTTCTCCTCTGGTGTCGGGTCAGACTCTCCTTTCGGAGTAATCTTACCAATGATGATGTCACCTTCTTTCACCCATGCACCAATACGGATAACACCGTGCTCATCTAGGTCACGTGTTGCATCTTCAGATACATTAGGAATATCATTTGTCAATTCCTCTTCACCCAACTTAGTGTCGCGCACGTCGATTTCGAAGTGTTCGATGTGGAGAGAAGTAAAAATATCTTCACGTACTACACGCTCAGAAAGTACAATTGCATCCTCATAGTTGTAACCTTTCCACGGCATAAATGCCACTTTCAAGTTTTGACCTAATGCCAATTCTCCTTTCTCCGTAGCATAACCGTCACAAAGGATTTGACCTTTACTTACACGGTCACCTTTACGTACGATTGGCTTCAAGTTGATATTTGTACCTTGATTCGTACGACGGAACTTAATCAATGTATAAGTCTTACGTGCATCTTCAAAGCTAACCAATGAATCTTCTTCGCTACGGTCGTAACGGATAACGATTTCATTTGCATCTACATATTCAACAACACCTTCACCTTCCGCGTTAATCAACATACGACTATCACGCGCTACTTTGCCTTCCAAACCTGTACCGACAATCGGTGAAGCCGGTTTCAACAATGGTACTGCTTGACGCTGCATGTTAGACCCCATGAGGGCACGGTTGGCATCATCATTCTCAAGGAATGGAATCAAAGATGCTGACACACCAACAATCTGGTTAGGTGCAACATCCATATATTCAACTTCTTCACCTGATAATACAGGGAAGTCGCCGTGTTCACGAGACTTAATACGGTCAGTTGTGAAAGCACCTTGCTCATCTAAGCCCGCATTTGCCTGTGCAATTTTCATGTAATCCTCGCCCTCAGCAGACAAGTATTCTGGCATTACATCGTAATCCACTTTACCGTCAGTTACCTTACGATAAGGTGTTTCCAAGAAGCCCATTTTGTTCACCTTCGCCAATACACAAAGCGTCGAGATCAAACCGATATTCGGTCCCTCTGGCGTTTCAATCGTACATAGACGTCCGTAGTGAGAATAGTGAACGTCACGTACCTCAAAACCTGCACGCTCCCGACTCAAACCACCAGGTCCAAGTGCCGAAATACGACGCTTGTGAGTGATTTCAGAAAGTGGGTTCGTTTGGTCAAGAAATTGTGACAACTGTGACGTACCAAAGAATGAGTTGATAACAGACGATAAAGTACGTGCGTTAATCAAGTCAATTGGTGTGAACACTTCGTTGTCACGTACATTCATACGCTCACGAATAGTACGTGCCATACGCGCCAAACCTACACCGAACTGAGCATATAATTGCTCTCCTACGGTACGGACACGACGGTTACTCAAGTGGTCAATATCGTCAATCTCCGCACGTTGATTCATCAAACGTACTAAGTACTTCACGATTTCGATGATGTCTTCTTTCGTCAAAACCTGCGTATCCATTGGGATTTCTCCTTTCAGTTTACGGTTGATTTTGTAACGTCCAACTTCACCTAAATTGTAACGCTTGTCAGAGAAGAACAACTTGTCGATAATACCACGTGCTGTTTCATCATCTGGCGGCTCCGTACCACGCAACTGGCGGTAGATATAATTCACCGCTTCGATTTCAGACGAAGACGGGTCTTTTTGTAATGTGTTGTAAATGATAGAATAATCATCATCTACGTCCTCGCGTTGGAGGATGATGTTTTCGACACCAGCCTCTTTGATTAGCTCGATATTGTCTTCATCTAAAACGATGTCACGCTCCAAGATAATCTCGTTACGCTCGATAGTTACTACCTCACCTGTATCCTCATCTACAAAATCCTCATTCCAAGATTTCAAAACACGGGCAGCGAGCTTACGACCGACAGCATTTTTCAAGCCTTCCTCGTTCGTCTCTACTTCATCTGCCAAGTCGAATATATTCAAAATGGCTTTATCCGTATCGAAACCAATCGCACGAAGTAAAGTAGTTACCGGGAATTTCTTCTTACGGTCGATGTATGCGTACATGACAGTATTAATGTCAGTCGCGAATTCCATCCATGCACCTTTAAAAGGAATGACACGAGCAGAATAAATCTTAGTTCCATTTGGGTGGAATGATTGTCCAAAGAATACACCAGGAGAACGGTGTAACTGAGAAACAATAACACGCTCCGCACCATTGATCACGAAAGTACCCTTTGGGGTCATGTATGGGATATTTCCTAAGAAAACATCCTGTACAATAGTTTCGAAATCTACGTGCTCCTCATCGTTACATGACAAACGAAGCTTTGCCTTCAAAGGCACGCTGTAAGTCAGTCCACGTTGCATACACTCAGGAATGGTGTAGCGTGGGGGGTCGATGAAATAATCTAAAAACTCAAGAACGAAAATATTACGGGCATCCGTAATGGGAAAGTTTTCTTGAAAAACGCGAAATAAACCCTCGTTACCGCGGTTTTCAGGCGTGGTTTCCAATTGGAAAAACTCTTGGAAAGACTGTAGTTGAATTTCCAATAAGTCCGGGTCAACTCCTGAGAGTTTAATCTTGCCGAAGTTTACTCTACGCTCTTCAGCTCTCACTATACCTGTATTGGTCATGTGCAATTCCGGTTATATTGTTAGCTACTCTTATTTCTATAGTACGGTTGACAATTGACAGTTGTCAGTTGACAGTCTGCGTGATGCTTGTCTTCCCGTGCTCGGATTTTAATCCGAATATATGCTGCGAGTTCTGAAAGCATTCATTAAAATGCCTTGTAACTCTTATTTTTTTCAATAAAAAGCGATTTTCTTTTAAAATCGCGACTACTCCTTTGTATTAATAAAACCCTCATTTTCAGATAATTGTCATGTCGTCTAATAGACTGGACAAATTTATTTTTGAAAAAAAATCAAATAAGTCTTTACAAATCCAATTATTTTTTCAAATATTTGTCTGAGAAATATATCTTACCCCTCTTCTTTTTCCTGAAACACAATTTTATCAAAATCGGCTTCTTTCCATATTCTGCATGGTAAGGGTTCGTTCCTTCCTGCGACATAATTAAAATAGGTCGCGAGTATAAATACACTCAAATCTTCCTAAAAGTTCATTCTCAGACTAACAAAGTCTATAAACAACGATAGGCTTAGAAGGATGTAATACATCTATCTAAGCCTTAGAGCCTGATAATCAACTTGTTACGAATAAATTGTCTATATTCATTTTTTATTAGAAGGCAAAGGTACAAAATCAGTAGAATCTTCCTGCAATAATTCTGTTTAAAAAACAGTAAAATTTCACGAAGGAAGCAAATAAATTTTGTTTTTAATCATCAATAATGATATTTAAAAACGATATTTACTAGCTTAAAAGTAAGAATTGGTCGGAAAATCCGAAGATTTTCCGACCGTATCTCTTAGAAAGCAGAAAAATTGGTTGAAGAATAAATCTTCGGTCAATCTTTCAGTCGTCTAAAAAGCTTACTTGATTTCAACTGAAGCACCTACTGCCTCAAGAGCAGTTTTGATTGCTTCTGCCTCTGCCATAGGAAGTCCTGTTTTCAATGTCGTTGGAGCACCGTCAACAAGTCCTTTCGCGTCTTTCAAGCCTACACCCATAAGGTCTTTAACTTCTTTTACGACTTTCAATTTAGCTGCACCCGCAGATTCGAGAATAACGTCGAATTCAGTTTTTGCTGCTTCTCCGCCGCCGTCAGCGCCACCGCCACCTGCTGCTACTGCTACTGCTGCAGCTGCTGGTTCGATACCGTACTCGTCTTTGAGGATGTTTGCCAACTCACTTACGTCTTTTACTGTAAGGTTTACGAGTTGTTCTGCTAATGCACTTAAATCTGCCATTTGAAAATGATTTTAAAATATTACCAATTAATGATTAATTGGTGCGTTGTAACTTGGAAGCCAATTTTGAAATGTATATTGTCAAATGTTTAATGTATAATTCCATACAGGACTTGTACACTTCATTTTTGAATATACTGACGGAGAAAAAATTCTCGACGCCTTTGAGCTAAAAAACGTTACGCACCTTTTGGAGTCTGCAATTATGCAGCTTCTCCTCTCTCTTCTAAAGCTTTCAACAAGCCACTGATAGTCTGACCACCTGACTGCAAAGAACCCAATACGTTTTTGATTGGAGATTGCAACAATGCGATAACTTCTGCGACCAAATCTTCTTTAGATTTGAGTTTAGTGAGCGCTTCGATTTGCTCGTCACCGACGAATACGTCAGTGTCTATATACGCTGCTTTAAGGATTGGGCGTTCATTTTCCTCACGGAATTTTTTAAGAACTTCTGCCGGTGCCTTAGCTACGTCTGAGAATAATAAAGCTGTAGGACCTTTTAAAGAGTCCATTAAGCCTGCATATCCTTTTTCTTCGGGTGCACTTTCTAAAGCTTTCTTAATGAGTGTGTTTTTCACAACACGCATCTCGATGCCTTTTTCAAAGAACATTCCGCGTAATTCTGTTGTCTTTTCTGCTGACAAAGTTGATGAGTCGGTCACATAGAAAAATGAAGATGTTTCAAATTTCGTTTTCAACTCCTCAATCATCGCCGTTTTTTCTGCCTTATTCATAATAAGATTTATTTTGACTGAAAGGTTAACTTTCAGCGACGATTATTTAATTGATTTAGGGTCAATCTTGATACCTGGAGACATCGTAGATGCCATAGTTACAGATTTCATATAAGTACCCTTTGCAGATGAAGGTTTCATTTTCACCAAAGTAGAAAGCAACTCTTGTGCGTTTGCTTCTAATTGAGCTGGTGTGAAGCCTACTCTACCGATAGAAGAGTGAACGATACCGAATTTATCAACACGGAAGCTGATTTTACCGCCTTTAACGTCTTTGATTGCATCACCTACGTTCATGGTTACAGTACCCGTTTTCGGGTTTGGCATAAGACCACGAGGTCCTAATACACGACCGATACGACCTACTTGTGCCATTGTTTGTGGCATCGCAATAGCAACATCAAAGTCAGTCCATCCGTCTTGGATTTTCTTTACTAATTCTGCTAAACCAACATAATCAGCACCTGCTTCTTTAGCTTCGGCTTCTTTGTCTGGTGTTACGAATGCAACAACTTTTTTGGTTTTACCAGTACCACTTGGTAGTGTTACTGTTCCACGAATAGCTTGGTCAGCTTTACGTGGGTCAACTCCCAAACGAATGTGTACATCTACTGATGCATCGAATTTAGCTGTATTTACTTGTTTTACCAAGGCACAAGCTTCATCGACAGAGTATAGCTTTTCGCTATCTACTTTTTCGTTTGCAACTTTCCGTTTTTTCGGAACTCTTGCCATTTTAATTAAATTTATTAAGAGCAATAAATACTCTTAGATGAGGTAATTAGCGCCGCGAAAAACATAATTTTCGCAACTCCCTTCTAAAATGTATACTATCAAATGAATAATCTTTTGACGAATACAGTTTACTAAGCGTCTGCTTCTGGAGCACCTTTTACGATGACACCCATTGAGCGAGCTGTTCCTGCTAACATGCGCATACCGCTTTCTACGGTAAAACAGTTAAGGTCAGGCATTTTATTTTCAGCGATTGGTCTTAAAGCTTCCCATTCAATAGTCGCAACTTTGTCACGATTTGGTACTGCTGAACCACTTTTCAATTTCGCTGCTTGTAAAATTTGTACAGATGCTGGTGTTGTTTTAATTATGAAGTCAAAAGACTTGTCTTTGTAGACAGTAATTAAAACAGGCAAGATTTGCCCTTGTTTCTCTTGGGTCTGTGCGTTAAAACGCTTACAGAATTCCATGATATTCACACCTTTCGCACCTAATGCAGGTCCTACTGGCGGTGCAGGGTTTGCCGCGCCACCACGTACTTGCAATTTTACGAACGTTTCGATTTCCTTAGCCATTACAAAAAAAATTTGGGCGAGAGAGAAATAAAAGCTAGACACATTAAATCAAAAAATAATACTTGGTATCTTTTTTGCCTTTAAACCTGTGTATAAGCTTATCTTTTTCTCAAAAAGCCTAATATATAATGCTCAATTCGGGGTACAAGCCCCGCTTATTCCGACTTATCTTACTCAAAAAAGGAGAAGTTAATTGAGTAATTCAGCCAATTTCACCACTAATCTCATAAAGGGAAGCAAAACGGACTTGAATAAAAAAATTCAAGCGTTTCGGAGCATTTGTGGCTATATCTTTACATGAAAAAATTATCGTAATTTTGAAAAACTACGATAACTCTTTATGTTTTTATTGTTGCTTGTCAACTTGAGTATAGTTCAACTCTACCTCGGTGCCTCGACCGAAGATTTTCACCATTACTTTCATCTTCTTTTTGTCGTCGTTGACTTCTAAAACATCACCTACGAACTCACTGAATGGTCCGTCAATGATTTTAACTGTTTCACCTACGATAAATGGCTCTACCATTTGTTCACCCATTTCTGAGTTTTCATCCACTTTACCTAAGAGGCGGTGCGCTTCTGCATCTCTCATTGGAATTGGATTAGTTTTACCTAAAAAGTGAATAACGTTTGGTGTATTTGCGATGGCTGCAATCATTTCTCCTGTAAAATTATCAGGAGTTGCTTCTACCATCATGTAACCAGGAAGGATGTTTCTTTCAGAAATCATCTTTTTTCCGTTACGAATCTTGTATACTTTTTCAGTAGGAACAATAATCGAACGAACGAATTCTCCCCAGTTGTTACGCTGAATTTCTAATTCTACGCGTTCTTTAATTTTACGTTCTTTACCACTAATAACTCGAAGAGAATACCATTTTGTAACGGGACCTGCTGGTTTAGCTGGCTTTTCCTCTTTTACGATAGCTGGAACATTTTCTTCTGTAGTTGCTTCTGCTGCAATAGCAGCATCTGTAGGCGTTTCATCACTATTTTCTTCCTCGTCATCTAAGCCTAACATATCATCTAATTCCGCAGATACATCTTCCGCAACCGTTTCTGGAGCAGTCTCTTCCGCTTGATTTTGCGGATTTTGTGTTTCTTCTTCCGGTTTTTGCAATTCTTCTTCCATGCTGTCGTGCAGTTTTAGAATGATTAATTTTGAATTTGAATAATGAATTAAAATAAACTCAAAATTCTAAGTTCAATACTATTTTCTTAGAGGTTGTAGATAAAATCAACTAACAAAGTTTTTGCAGCTGCACCTAAAACGTATATAATAGCAGTAAAAATCAGTGTTCCGATGATAACTGCAATTGTATTCTGTTGAAGGCTAGAGAAACTTGGCCACGTTACTTTGTTCATCAACTCGTTGTAACTTTCCTTCAAATACAGTTTAATAGAATCCATTGTTTTTCTTTTTATGGTGTGAATTGATTTCTTCTTATACAGAAAAAGGAGGATGTCAATTCAAATTGCAATACTCTCTCTACAAAAGAACAGTTGATGTAAACACCAACTGTTAACTTACAAGATAAGACTTGCATTTTGCACGGACTGAAGGGCTCGAACCTACGACCTGCGGTTTTGGAGACCGCTGCTCTACCAACTGAGCTAAGTCCGCGTATGTTATAGGATTTCATTATAAAATAGAAATCCTATAACGTGCGAAAATTAAGCACCCCATAGAGGGATGCTTAATTTCGCTTTATTGTAAAAACTCAAAAGAGTTTTCTTATTCGATGATTTCAGTTACCTGACCTGCACCTACTGTACGTCCACCTTCACGGATTGCAAAACGAAGACCTTTCTCCATTGCAATCGTGTTCAACAACTTAACTTCAAGAGTTACGTTATCACCAGGCATTACCATTTCTACACCGTCTGGTAAGTTTACATCACCAGTAACGTCCGTAGTACGGAAGTAGAATTGAGGACGGTAACCGTTGAAGAAAGGAGTGTGACGTCCACCTTCATCTTTACCTAATACGTATACCTCACATTTGAAGTGTTTGTGTGGAGTTACAGAACCTGGCTTACAGATTACCATACCACGCTTGATTGCTTCCTTGTCGATACCACGTATAATAAACCAGCGTTATCACCAGCTTCACCACGATCCAAAATCTTACGGAACATCTCAACACCTGTGATTACAGAAGTCAATGGTTTAGCGTCTGCAGCTTGCATACCGATAATCTCAACTGGATCTCCAGTTTTAATTACACCTCGCTCTACACGACCTGTAGCAACAGTAC
>CAZQTE010000008.1:2406-31682 GCA_964595615.1 uncultured Saprospiraceae bacterium | reverse complement strand
AGCCTGTCCCGCATTCCTATCGGGAAACAAGTATAATGGCTCAAGTTATTGAATTTCTTTTACTAAGGAACGCTGAAAGAATAACTTCACATAATACATTTGAAAATCAATACATTATATAAATTTAATCTTCCTCCAGAAGAAGAAGTAATTCGAAGAAATCGAGTTATTACCGCCTACTATGCTAAGTTATACCAAAGCGAGCCTAAACTTTACAAATGGGCTGGAATGGCGGCTTTTGCTTCTTATCATATTGGAGAAAAGTTAAAACTTTGGGATTGGGAAAAAAATGGCATCAAGTCATTCGTTGATACTTGCCAAAAGAAAAATAGAAGCATCGCAGATGATATCCAAGTAATAAGAATAATCAATAATCGAATTTTTTTAGAAATCGGCACCTTACATTTAGCATTTAGACAACAGGATTACGAAGTTTTTAAAAATCAGTTAATTCAAGCAAAAAAGCATGATATTATAGTTAATGCATTCGATAAATTGAACAAGGCAAGAATAGAAAAAAGTAGTGAAATATCAGAAAAACTGATATGGGAGGCTAATACTGAAATATTATACCACGAACAAAGTTTGGTTGTTCAACCGATGTTCAATAAGCTTAGCACAACTTTTTCTAATGCGATGTCTTTCGTCGCCAGTTTTGACTACAATGTCAATCACAAAAAAACAAATTGGAAGTTTAGTTCAAGATTTATTTTCTTTATGTTGCGTAATGGTTTCTTCGTATTAAAAAGAAGTGGATATATACCAACTGTCACTAATTTTGAACACAGATGGTTTTGGATTACGGAAGATTTACTGAAAAAATGGCAACTTGTTGAAAAAAATACTGCCTCTGTTATTGAAGAAATTGAATATCTATCTAAATTGGAAAATTGATGACTTTATGTGGTGTGCTGGAATCAAAGAAACTTATTATTTTGTTGTTACTTAGTCCGCTCTAACAGACATAAGTTTTACACACAACTAGACCATATAAAATCTGTCTTAATTCTACCTTTTGTGAATACATACGGATTAAGTCTAGCTCGCTGATTCCTGAGCAACTTTCATACATTTAAACATACCTATCGGCGCACAAATCGGGAAATAATTAAAAATAGAAAAACCATTTTATGTAGTTTACTTTACACATATACAAAATCATAAGGGCTAACAATAAAAGCTTCTTATATTTGGTCATCAAATAACTTTTCAATAAACACCTCTGTAATGATTAAGAGAATTATTCTACCCTTTATCTGCTTAGTTTTTGCCTACAACTTTAGTTTCGCTCAAGTACCAATTGACAATTACTCTATTAATAATGCTGGACAAGTACAGTTATCAATACAAGCCCAAGCGGGTAAATATTATATCCTACATGCACAGCATAGTCCTAGCTTTAATTGGGAAACTTCAATGACTATGGGGGTTAATGGTACTATGGTGATTTCTGAACCAGGGGGCGCATATCCACAAGAGAATTATACTATTACAGAACATGATGTAGCAAACCCTGATGATACAGATGGAGATGGTATAGATGATATTACAGAGTTTAATAACATGCCTACTGATGCGCCTCTCAACTTTGCAGATGCTATTGATTTTAATGATGGAGCGACTTCAATTCCTGATGCTCAAACATTTTTGGATTTGGCGACAATAAATAATGTTGGTTGGGCTCCATTTCTAGATGGACAATTGTATGTTAAATTCG
Organism: uncultured Saprospiraceae bacterium; assembly: GCA_964595615.1. Taxonomy (GTDB): domain Bacteria; phylum Bacteroidota; class Bacteroidia; order Chitinophagales; family Saprospiraceae; genus JAHDCG01. Next base: position 29,965 of record CAZQTE010000008.1, on the reverse strand, counting down.
GTATTCTAGATAGAGATACTGATAATCCAAAAGTCTATTTTATCAATAGTAATACTTATACTATTCATGGTGCTTTTTGGAATGGAATCGGAGCAAATGTAAATGGAGATGATAGCTCTGGAGAAATCGTTTTTAATGCGAACAGCATCTCGCCAAATGGAGTTATTGGAACTTATTCATTTAATTTCTCTTTTGGAGATGCATACGACTTTGAAGCCACACAAAGAACCTTTGAATTATTGGCGGCAAATATGCCTTTTCTTCAAAATAATATGAACCACTTTATTGGGCAAGCAAGTGAGAACAATCACCTCAATAATTATGCGGATGATTTTGTAGGTTCGAGGATAGAGGTTGTCTTAGAGTCTGATGTTTTCGCTGAAATCAATTATATTCCATTCCATGAAGCGGAAGGATATGGATTTTTTAAACACATGCAAGATCTGAATGAAACTCCAGGTTCAAGAGATATTGTAATATATGATGCATTGCCAAACTCTCTACCCAGAGTAGGCGGAATAATAACTTCTGTAGTACAAACGCCTTTATCGCACGTTAACTTAAGGGCGATTCAAGACAATGTACCTAATGCTTATATCGCAAATCCTTTGTCTATTGATTCAATTGCAAATTTGCTAGGAAGTTATATTTATTATAAAGTAGAAAACGAGCATTATGAAATACGAGAAGCTACTCTAAGTGAAGTGAATGATTGGTATGAAGAGCTTAGACCAACAGAACCTCAAGTTCCCGTTCGAGATTTAAGTATCACTGAGATATTACCTCTAGATGAAATTCAGTTTGAAATGTCTACTGCCTTTGGAGCAAAATGTTCTAATGTGGCAACGATGAGAACTTTTGGATTTCCTGAGGGGACGATACCTAATGGTTTTGGAATTCCATTCTACTACTATGATGAGTTCATGAAATTCAATAATTTTTATGAAGAGGCGCAGGTTATGATAGATAATCCTGTTTTTCAAAATGATATAAACTTCCGTACGGAGCGTTTAAAGGATTTTAGAAGAGACATTAAAGATGCTCCAATGCCGCAATGGATTTTGGATGATTTACAGTCTATGCATGATGATTTTCCAGAGGGTACAGCTGTTAGATGTCGCTCAAGTACTAATAATGAAGATTTACCTGGCTTTAGTGGCGCAGGTTTATACGACTCCAAAACTCAGCATCTCGATGAAGGGCATATCTCTAAATCTATTAAACAGGTTTATGCTAGTATGTGGAACTTCAGAGCTTATGAAGAAAGAGATTTCTATCGCGTTGATCACTTTATGGCAGCTATGGGAGTGCTATGTCATCCCAATTATCAAGAAGAAAAATCGAATGGTGTAGGAATCAGTATTGACCCTATTTACGAGACAGAAGATACCTATTATCTAAATACTCAAGTAGGAGAGTCCTTGATTACAAATCCTGACCCGAACTCTGTGCCCGAGGAAATCTTGTTGTACGAAAATCCTTCACAAGGCGGGGGTTACCTCGTATTAAGATTATCAAATCTAGTCAACCCTGGCGAACTGGTAATGGATCAAATCTATCTTGATCAAATGAGAGACTATCTTACTGTTATTCATGAAGAATTTGCTGTATTGTATGATGTTGTAGGCGCAGAGGGTTTTGCAATGGATATTGAGTATAAAGTAACGGCTCAAGACCAATTGATTATCAAGCAAGCAAGACCTTGGGTTTCATTTTGGGCAAATGTTAATGCCGATAATGATTTGGGAGTTACAGCAATTACAGAACCTCAATCGTCGGCTAGTCTAGGAAGCGAAGAACTAGTAACAGCGACAATTGCGAATCAAGGCTTAAACGACATGAGCGATTTTGACATCTCGTTAATGGTAGATGGTCAATTGATGGAAACAATCAATATTACTAATACAATTGAACCTTTTAGTGAAGCAGATTTTCAATTCTCAGTACCTCAAGATTTTTCAACTATAGGTGATTATATCGTCACAGGTATTGTCAGTCATCCTGACGACGAATATACGGGCAATGATACTTTAAACATTGTATTAAGTAAGGTTCAAGCATTGGACGGAGCACTTTCTATTGGACAGCTAGCAGTTGCCTGTAATGAGGTGCTTGAACTCAATGCAGTGGTCACAAATCAAGGTGAGACAACTATTACTGAAGTGGAGATTGAGGTAGTTGTTAATGGTATGGTCGTAGATGTTATAACTGCTACGGTGGATGTACCATTCCAAGGAGTAGGATCAGTAGCAATAACTATTGATGACAATCTTCAGCAAACCAATAATGATATCACACTAAACTTATTAGGTGTAAACGACCAAACTGATGGAGATTTAATCAACAATTCGGTTACAACTACAACAAACTTAGATTCAAATTATGACATTATCACCTTGGTAATTAATGCGGATAATTATCCAGGGGAAACGTCTTGGGAAATTATTGACGAAGCAACAAATCAAATCATAGCCAATGGAGGTGTAAATGGTGCAGGTGAAGCCTTTAGCGAAGATATTTGTTTAAACTACGCTTCTTGCTTCTCTCTTTACGTTTACGATTCGTTTGGAGACGGAATTTGCTGCGGATATGGAGAGGGTAATTTTCTCGTATTAGACGCATCAGGTAATACTATTTTAACTAATAACGGAGACTTTGGTTCAGAAGCAATAGAAGTATTTTGTCCTACTGAATCGGGATGTGAATTTACAGCAAATGTTAACGTATTTCATGCAAGTTCTGCCTCAATTAATGATGGCGGTATCACAATTAATACGAATTCTGGTTTGAGTCCATTTCAGTACAGTATAGATGGAGGACAAACATTTGGTAGCTCTAATGTATTCACTAATTTAACTACTGGAACTTATTCCATAGTCGTAGTTGGTGCTACTGAAACTTGCTCATACCAAGAAACTGTTACTATTGAAACTTGTGCATTCACTACGGTAGATATAGAAATTACCGATGCTTCTTCTGTGATAAGCGCAAATGGCTCTATTATAATTAATCCAACTTCAGGAGTCGAACCGTATCAATACAGTATAGATGGAGGACAAAGTTTTGTTGACAATAATGTATTCCTCGATTTACCAGTGGGCGAATATAACGTCGTTGTAGAAGATGCATCAAACATCTGCTCATATGAAACAGTTGCTCCAGTTGATGCATGCATTGCCGAAGTAAGTATTATAGCCGCTGGTGCTTCTTCTGAAACCGATAATGATGGAACTATTTCAATATATCTTGATGGAGATTCAAATTCTTTTCAATATAGTATTGACGGAGGACAAAACTTCTTTTCAGATAATGAATTTACGGGCTTAAGTATAGGAACTTATGATGTCGTTATACAAACGACTTCTGGTGATTGTACCTATGAACAAACTGTAAGTGTTGAAATTGATTTGACAAGTTCTATAAGTGACATTGCCTCTAATGTAATTAAATTATATCCAAATCCAGCTAGCAATCATTTTAATATAGAAATAGAATCACCTTCTATTCTTTCTGAGACAGTAAAAGTCGAAGTTTTTGATAATTTGGGTAGAATAATTCGAACCAGTACAATATCGAAAAATGGTAATGGGAAAACCACGATATCTTTAGACGGTGTTAGTTCTGGAGCCTATTTTGTCAAATGCTACAACAGTACTTTTGAAAGACATTTCAAAATGATTAAGATTTATGGTACTCGATAATTAGATAATTCTAATAAATAGGTAAAGTCATAGTAAAAATACACGCAATTTCATACCATGAAATTGCGTGTATTTTTTTAGTGGGTCTAAAAGACTTTATGAATGAGATTTTGAATTAACACCAGTGATGGTAGCTTTAGCTGCCAAGTCGAAAGAAAGGCTCTTCCGCTTGCGGGAGAGCCTTTTTTGTGGAGGTGAAATGTTTTTGGAAGTTTAGCTGGTCTTTTAGATACTTTGGATTTTAATTCTTAATTTTACCATTATGATAGGACTGAGTTAGTTACATATTTATTTTAGTAAATTAAGTTCACTAAACTCACTGTAAACTTCCTTAATCTTTTGTAAATAAATGAATTGTGTATTTGTTTATTTTCAAAATGACTGAAATTTAAATGGGCGTACTCGTTTCCTTACTGGTACAAATAATGAAGTTGGATGGCATTAGAAAAAACAAAAATGGCAAAAGCGAGAAAATATGAAACGATAAAAGAATTAATTTTTTGGTCATATGCAAATCTTGCAATGGCACATACAGCAGTTGAAAGGAATCAAGAAAAATATGGTACGTTCAATTATGTAATACGAGCGAAATTGTTCAAAGGGTTAAAAGATGAAACGATGAATATGCGAACAATTTTTGACGATGAGAAAATAAAACTACAAACAGGTCAAATTTGCAATTACTGCGGTTCTGACGAAAAATTAGCTCTTGACCATATTTTTGCTCAAAAAGTGGGAGGAAAAGATGACGCTGAAAATTTGATTTTTGCTTGTCGTTCATGCAACAGTTCAAAAGGTAAAAAAGACCTAATGGAATGGATGAATTACAAAGGTGAATTTCTACCTTTAATGGTAATTCGGAGATACCTGAAATTAGTGTTTAAATACTGTAAAGAAAATGAACTACTTGAAACGAAAGTCGAAGAATTAGATGATTTAAAATTGCCTTTTAAATGGGAATTTATACCAACAAAATATCCGAAACCAAACGAACTTAAAATGAATATTGAAAAGAAATAGACTTGTTACCTTTATAAAATGCTTTGCTGAAATTTGATTTTTTTCGCTAATTTTCTTCAAAAAATCCTTGAATAGTCCTTCTATTGAATGATTTTTTGAAGGAAAGTAGCGGAAAAAGGCATTTTCAGAAGAGTATTTTATAAGGGTAACAAGTCTAATGAAAACGCCACACAATAAATAGCGCGCAATACGCCGTGATGTAAGGCACTCACTACGATATTGCGCGCTGTAATCGAATTCCATTTGTATACGAATTAATTAATCCTGAAAGAATATCGATTTATAGATAAAAAATGTTAACATTTACCATCTCATACTTGGAACCATGAAAGAAAAAAAAGAAAAATACATCAATCCCTTAACAGATTTTGGGTTCAAAAAGTTATTCGGCACAGAACCGAATAAGTTTTTGCTAATTGATTTTCTAAATCAGATTCTCCCTGACAAGAAAATTAAAGATTTAAGCTATTCTTCAGGCGAAGAACAAGGTCTGACAGAATTAGACAGAAAAGCCATCTTTGATTTGTATTGTGTAGGTGATAATGGAGAGAGGTTTATTGTAGAAATGCAGAAAGCCAAGCAAAATTTTTTTAAGGATAGAAGTGTTTTTTATGCGTCTTTTCCGATTCAAGAACAGGGTAAAAGAAACAAATGGGACTACAGATTAGACCCTGTTTATTCTGTTGGTATTTTAGATTTTATTTTTGATGACCACAAAGATGAAAAAGAGCTTTTACATGTAGTTGAGTTAAAAAATCAAAGAGGTGAGGTATTTTATGATAAACTAAAATTTGTTTATGTAGAGCTTCCAAAATTTAAGAAGAAAGAGTCAGAATTAAAGACGCATTTTGACAAATGGATGTATGTTTTTACCCACCTTTCAGACTTACAAGACCGTCCAAAAAAATTACAAGATAGAGTGTTCAAAAAATTATTTGAAGCAGCCGAAATTGCTAAGTTTTCTCCCGCCGAAAGAGAAGCCTACGAAGAAAGTTTAAAATATTATAGAGATATAAAAAATGTTGTTGATACCTCAAAAGAAGAGGGAAAAGAAGAAAGAAGCTCTGAAATAGCAAGAGAAATGAAAGAAAATGGCGAGTCTGTCGAAAAAATCATCAAATATACGGGTTTATCAAAACAAGAAATCGAAAAATTATAAAAAGAGAAAACAAACGCCCTGCATCTGAAAATCTATCAGCTTACCAACTGTCACAGGATAAACATATCATTTCAAATACAGAAGATAAGGCTGTTACTCTCAAATAATGCCCTTATGTTTGCCATATCAATTGACGCGAAAAAAACTAAACCAATCCACATGAAAAAAACAAAGCTTCTCCTCATCCTTTCATTATTTACAGCAAGCATTTTCGCTCAAAATAATACAGTAGGTCTGCTGTCTTACGAGCCTGATAAAGCCTTTGACGGCTATAATCTAATATTTCCTCACAACCAACCCAATGTCTATCTACTCAATAATTGTGGCGAAATCGTCCACAGTTGGGAGGATGATGCCAATTATCGACCAGCGAATACCGCTTACCTGACTGATGAAGGATTGCTATATAAAGCAAAGCGAGATGCAGCCGTAGCTGGAGATGCTATATGGGCTGGTGGTGGTGGTGCTATTTTAGAAATAAGAGATTGGGATAATAACCTAATCTGGGATTTTGAAATGAATAACGAGCAATTCCGCTTGCATCATGATTTTGCGGTTACGGCAGATGGAACAATCATCGCTCTCGCTTGGGAATTAAAAACAGTGGACGAATGTATTCAAGCAGGAAGAGATACCTCTACCTTAGCGCAAGCTAAACTTTGGCCAGATTGGATTTTTGAAATTAACCCTGCCACCGATGAAATCATTTGGGAATGGCATGCTTGGGGTCATTTGGTTCAGGACTTTAATAGTGCAGCTGACAATTTTGGAGTCATCGCCGATCATCCTGAATTAATTGATGTGAATTACGGCAGGGTAGATGGTCATCCAGATTGGATGCATGGGAATTCACTGGATTACAATGACAATCTCAGCCAAATTATGTTGAGTGTCCCTTATTTTGATGAGGTTTGGATTATTGACCATACCACCACTACTGAGGAAGCTGCCAGTCATAATGGTGGATTTAGTGGACGGGGCGGTGATCTGATGTTTCGTTGGGGGAATCCACGAACATATCAGGCTGGAGATACGCTTGACCAACAACTGTTTTTCCAACATGATGCACATTGGGTAGATGATTTTCTGGAGCCAAATCATCCTCAATTCGGGAAGTTAGCTTTGTTTAATAATAGAGTAGGGGAAGATTTTTCGACGGCGAATATATTGACACCAGCTTGGGATATGTATAATTGGCGCTATGACCTTTTAAATGACACCTATTCACCTACGGATTTTGATTTTACTTATACACATCCAGTTGATCCTACGGATTTGTGGTCGACAGGTCTATCCAGTATTCAGGTATTACCCAATGGAAATACACTGATTACCTCTGGTCGGTTTGGCTACACCTTTGAGTTGACCCCCAATAATGAAATCGTTTGGGAGTATAAAACACCTTTGGTAGCTGGCTTCCCTGCAACACAAGGAGATACTTTAGTAATCAATAATAACCTCACCTTCAGGCTGAAAAGATACCCTGTAGATTTTGCTGGTTTTGCTGGGCGGGATTTAAGTCTTAAAGGATGGATTGAGTTGGAACCAAACACTTCTTTTTGCGATATGTTAAGCTCTACAATGTCTCCTATGAATGAAGCTAACTTCAAAGTGTTCCCTAATCCTGCGAACGATTTTTTAACCATAGAATGGGATGGAATGATGTACGTAGATTTGGAGGTATTTGATATGGTTGGGCGTAAATTTGCCAGCTTTGCTAATTGTAATGGAGGACGCAAATTTATAGATATAGCTGATTGGCCAACAGGGGTTTATCTTGTTTCTTTTGTTGCTGAGGGGAATTGGTATAGTCGGAAGCTTGTAGTGGGGGAATAAGGAATGATAAGTTTAAGTAAGCTTTTGTTTTTAGACTTTGGACAGAATAAGAATTACCTTCCATAGCCCCCAACCCCTCAAGGCAGGGTTGATTGGTTCTATTTTAAGAGCTGCTCTAAGTCACTCCCGGTAGGGTTTCCCTCCTTTAGGAGGGACGGAAGGGAGGTAAATGCGAGCAAATTCGCCGTTTTTAACCCCTTACTCCCCTAAAGGGGAAACCCTGCCGGGAATGATTTGGACAAAAACAGTAACAAAATTTAGAACCAATCACCCCTGCCCTGAAGGGGAGAATAGTCTTTCAGAATCTAAATTTAATATAAATGCTGCTTTAAATTTTGAAATTAATCAAATAAAAAAACGAAATATGTTCCCCTTTAGGGGTTAGGGGCTTAAAAAATGAATATTGATTCCGCCCAAAGTCCAGTTTTGTTGTTCGATAGTAAAAATCCAAAAAAAATCATGAATTATAAATTAATACCAATCTTCCTCCTTACTATCTTTTTCACATTACAAGGAACTGCACAAACCGTCGGCACCCTGCAAAATGATGAATCAAGTCTTCAAGGATATACCTTTTTTTCGCCCTTTTCAGGTACTAAAGCTTGGCTGGTAGACAACTGTGGACAGCTTATCAATTCATGGGATCGCGAGACACGTCCTGGGCTTGCCGCCTATTTTCTTGAAAATGGATTGATGATGAGAACATATAAAGCAGAATTAGAAGGTCCATTTACATCAGCGAGTAATGCAGGAGGTCTCGAACTTGTAGATTGGGATAATAATACTGTCTGGAATTATGAGTGGAATACACCCACAGAGCTTTCTCATCATGATGCTGTTTTTATGCCGAATGGGAATATACTCATGTTAACTTGGGAATTGGTTTACACTGATGAATTAATCGAAATGGGCCGCGACCCAAACGAAATCGCTGTTGAAGGTTTTATGTGGTCAGAGAAAATTGTAGAAATCGAACCAGTCGGTTCCAATGATATAAACATCATTTGGCAATGGGAAATTAAAGACCATTACATTCAGGATTTTGATGATTCAAAACAAAATTATGGTGTGATATCAGACCACCCCGAATTATTTAATATCAATCTACCCGAACTGAATAGTAACAATTCCAACGCAACGCGCGATTGGAATCATTTTAATGCAATTGATTACAATGAAAGTTTAGATCAGATACTAATCTCTGTCCGAAATTCCGATGAAATATGGATTATTGATCACTCTACCACCACTGCGGAAGCTGCTTCTCATGAAGGTGGTCAATATGGAAAAGGCGGGGATATTCTATACCGTTGGGGTAACGGTTCAGCCTATGAACGTGCTGAAGTGGATGAGCAAAAATTATTTGGACAACATGGAGTGCATTGGATTAAAGATGGTCTGACAGATGCTGGAAAAATATTGATTTTCAATAATGGAAACGGAAGACCCGGACCAGATTATTCTAGCATAGAAATCCTAATTCCTCCGCAAGATGCTGATGGCGGATATATTACCCCTGACGCCGAACCTTTTGGACCAGAAGAGCCAGAATGGATTTACGGAGATCAAAATGGAGAAGATTTTTACTCTGCTTATTTATCTAATGCTCAACGCCTCGTTAATGGAAATACTTTAATCAATTCGGGTTCGCCAGGAAGAATTTTTGAGATAGATCCTGATCGCAATTCTGTTTGGCAATATGAGATTCCACTCTTTGGTGATTCTCCTGCCACTCAGGGTGGCAACATTAATAACAATTCTAATTTTAGAGCGTATAAATATCCGTTTGATTATCTTGGATTTGAAGGTGTAGATTTGACGCCAGGTGAAACTATTGAAAGTGGTGATAATCCTATTGGTTGCGAGATTTTCGTAAATGTAGAAGAATTAGAACAAAATAAACTCTCCATAGATTTTCAGTATTTTCCTGGAGAAAATAGTTTAAAGATTTTAAATCCTCAAAATGTTAAGGCAGATTTATCTGTATTTGATGTTAATGGCCGATTCTATCAAAAAGAAAAAATCTATGCCTCAGAGCAAACTTTTCAGCTTCACCAAGATTTGAAGGGGATTTATTTCGTACAGATTCTTACTGCGCAAGGAGAGGGTTTTAGTAGAAAATTAGTTTTGTTAGGAAGGTAAGAAACGCGAAAAAATAAAGAAACACTCATTGAAATTAGAAACAAAAATTCCAAGTATTAAGTGTTACAAATGCATGCGTCCTGCAAGCACCTGTATTTGTGAACACTGTAGTCCTGTAAAGACAAAGACCCGTTTCATCATCTTAATGCACCCAAAAGAGTACAAAAAAGAAAGAAACGGAACAGGACAGATGACGAAGCTACAACTTGAAAATTCAGAAATTATAGTAGGCGTTGATTTTACCAATAACAAGCGTGTCAATGAAATACTGAATAAAGAAAACAGTTCTTCTTTTTTACTGTATCCAGGGAAGGATAATTTCAACTTATCAACAAGAAAAAGTCCAGAAGTCCACTCATTTATGGGTAATAATCCGCATATCTTCCTTCTCGATGGCACATGGCCCTGCGCCCGTAAAATGCTAAAACTAAGTAAGAACTTACAACAACTAAAAAGAGTGAGTTTTGACAATAAAATCACCTCAAAATTTATCATTAAACAGCAGCCAGGTTCTCTTTGTTTGAGTACCATTGAATCGGTCTATACTGTTTTAAATTTGCTAAAGAAAGCGGATGTAGAACAATGCGAGACGACGAATTTCCTGCTTCCTTTTGAAAAAATGATTGAGTATCAACTCGTTCATATGCTCAATCCAAAGAACTATTGTCGTGCTAATTTGAACGGTGAGATTATGCCTAAGACTATGTACAAAGTAAATCCGCAGAGAAGTATCGTTTTTGAACCACAAACTTAGGAATGCCGTTGATTGAGTGGTCTTTCCGGCTAATACTTTGTAAAAGAATGTAAAACTAGGTTGTCAAGGTGAATTACAATTGTTTTGACTTTCTGTTTGTGCTAATTTTGCGGTAGAATCAGCACAAAAAAGTAAAACATGAAATATCTCTTATTAAGTTTCATCATCTTCACCACTTCTTGCCAGTCCCAAGGGCAAAAAATCAAAGAACAAGGCGGACAAATCGCTCAATACATCGTAGATGTTTTTGAAGACTCCAAAGGCAATCTATGGTTCGGAACATTAGAAAAAGGAGCTGCAAAATACGACGGAGAGACTCTAAAGTATCTAACGACCGAAGACGGATTACCCACCAATCGAGTCACGACAATAATCGAAGATAGCAACCATACCTTATGGTTTGGCACAGGTAAGGGAATTGTAAAATATGATGGAAAAAGCTTCACCCAGTTCACCGAGAAAGACGGGCTATGTAGTAATATGACTAGCGGTATTTTTATTGATAGCAAAGGGATGTTTTGGATTAGAACTTGGGGTGGAATTTGTCAATTTGACGGAGAAAAATTTATAGATTTTTCGCTTCCATATCCTGAAGTTGATACGCCGATTAACGAGGATACGAAAAATTGGATTACCGAAATAAAGGAAGACTCGCAAGGCAATATGTGGTTTAGCCGCGACGGTTATGGGGCGACAAAGTATGACGGGGAGACCTTTACGCATTTTACAAAAAAAGACGGCTTGCATTCTAATAATGTGACGCAAATACAGGAAGATAAAGACGGTAACTTTTGGTTTGCGACTCGTATAGCAGAAAAAGATGACCCTGACCCTGCGAGAAGATTTGGAAAGGGTGGCATCAATAAATTTGACGGTAAAAACTTCACTAATTTCCCCGAAATAGCTGGATTTAATGAGGATGATGTCTACGGAATGTATCGTGACCCTTCAGATAATTTATGGATAAGCACTCATAATAACGGTTTTTATAAATACGACGGAAAGACATTTGTCAATTACCATATTTCTAAATCGATAGTGGCTATGTTGGAAGATAGAAATGGGACATTATGGCTTGGAGCAGCAGGTGGTTTGTATCGGATGAATGCAGAAGAAAAGTTTATTAATGTACTGCAAAATGGACCTTGGAAATAAAAGTAAAAATACAGATTGAAAACCAAAAAAAATGCCGCACAATTCACTTGTGCGGCATTTTTTTTAGCATATTTGCAGCATGGCAAAAAAACAATTGACTTATGAGTCTGCTATGGCAGAATTACAACAAATCGTGCAAGAATTGCAAGAACAAGCAGTCAACATGGACGAACTTTCTGATAAAGTCAAACGCTCGGCAGACTTGTTAGCTTTTTGTCGGGAGAAGCTGCGGAAAACTGAGTCTGAGACACAGGCATTGTTTAGAGAATAAAATAAAGTGAACATTTTTTTGCATAAAATAGCTATCTTAATCGTAGCGGCTGGCGAGTCCAAAAGACTCGGTCAACCCAAACAATTAGTACGAAAGAATAATCTTACTTTATTAGAAAATTCCTTAAATGAAATTGTAAAAAGTAGAGTAGGAGATGTCTTTTTAGTCTTGGGAGCAAATGCTGAATTAATTCTTGAAGAAACTAAACTTACTGACTGTCAAGTGATTATAAATAAAAAATGGAAGGAAGGAATGGGAGAGTCTATTGCTTTTGGAATGAAGACAATTTTAAATGAAGATAATTATAACGGTTTAATAATTTGTGTTGCCGACCAGCCTTTTTTGACTGCTGATATCTTAAAAAAAGTAAAAGAAGATATTGAGGAAAAAAAAATGATAATAAAATCAAAATATGAGGAGGGTAGTGGTCCGCCTGTTTATTTTTCGTCTCATTTTTTTGAGGAAATGAGCAAATTATCAGGAGATGATGGAGCGAAACCTTTAGTAAAAAAGTATAAAGAATTTGTTAGGAGCATTGATTTTCTAAAGGGGAATATTGATATTGATACGAAAGAAGATTTGAAATATTGGAGATAAAACATCGGACACTTTTACAATACAAAGTGTCCGATATTCTAAATCAAATTAACCCAAAACATCCTTATATCCCACAAAAGGCTGCTTGTAAAAACGTTCCTTTGTAGCTGCTGCCAAAGCATTTGCAATCGCGCCACCTGCAGGCGGCAAAGTCGGTTCTCCCAAGCCCGTCGGGTCTTCTTTGGATTCTACAAAATGCACTTCTATTTTCGGTGCGTCAGCCATTCTTATCAAACGATATTCATCAAAATTACCAAAAGAAGGTTTTCCCTCAGCAAAGGAGAAATCGCCATACATCGCGTGGCCGATACCGTCAATGACTCCACCTTCTGCCTGATTATGTGCGCCAATTGGATTGATGACAATACCACAATCTACCGCCACAACAACTCTATCTATCACAGGTTTTCCGTCTTTCATCACCACCTCAGCAACTTCTGCTACATAAGAGTTATGAGAATAATACGTACTAAATCCTTGGAAAACACCTTCTTTTGCCTTGCCCCAATTTGCTTTCTCAGCTGCTAATTTGATAACACCGATTGATTTATCAACATCGTATTCTAATTTACCAACTGGATTTTTCTTCGCCTTTTCGAATAAATCTAAACGGAATTGCACTGCATCTACACCAATTTCTGCTGCCAGTTCATCAAAAAATGCTTGTTCGGCATAAGCTAAGAAATTTGCAACTGGTGCACGCCATGCACCCGTCGTGATATTAGAATTCACACTATGACTTTCTGCCAAGTAATTGTCAACAGCTGTCGCAGGGAAATTATTTTCGCGCACCGCATTTCGAATATCAAAACCAGCACCTGTGATGTGATAGCCCGTCATTTGACCATCTTTAATCGCTGCTCGAATTTTATACTTAGAAGCAGGGCGATAGGTACCCGCAGTCATATCATCCTCACGAGAAAAAACCAATTGGACAGGCGTTTTAGCTGCCAAAGAAACCAATGCTGCTTCCTCCGCAAAATCACCATATAGACGACGACCAAAACCGCCTCCCATACGCGTCATATCAATTTTAATATCTTTTTCCTCTCTGCCTAAAATCTTTGCGAGTTTACTACGCGTCCAAGCTGGTGTTTGAATTGGACCAAGTAATTCAGCCTTTGTTTCCGTCACATCAGCATAGAAGTTCATTGGTTCTAAGCAGTTATGTGGTAAAAATGGTGCTTCATAAGTGCGCTCAAACACTTTATCTGCTTCTGCAAATGCTTTCGTAACATTTCCTTCCGAACGCTTTGGCTCTTCTGGTTTTGTATCCAATAATTTTGTTAATGTATCATCATGATACGCTGTATCTTCTGCTTTTGACGCTTGTTCCCACTCAGCAGTAAGTGCTTTTTTGCCTTTCATTGCTGCCCAAGTATTCTTCGCTAAAACAGCAACTTTATCTCCAAATTTATGCACAGAATAAACACCATTCACAGCCTTGGCTGCCGTATCATCATAACTTTTCAAACGCATACCAAAAGCAGGTGGACGCAAAACGCAAGCATATTGCATGCCTTCTATTTTTGTATCAATACCAAATAAAGGTTTGCCCGTTAGAATGTCATCCATGTCCACATTTCCACGCTTCGTCCCAATAATTTTGAAATCAGCAGGGTCTTTTAACTTCACCTCTGTCGGCACTTCCAATTTACCAGCATCGGACGCCAATTCACCATAAGTAAAAGTTTCGCCTTTGGCATTTGTAACTACACCATTTGATGCGCTACATTCAGATGCATCGACCTGCCATTTTGCAGCAGCGGCACTAATTAACATCGCTTTTGCCGTTGCACCTGCCATACGTAGACCTTCCCAACCTTTACGGATAGATTGACTGCCACCTGCTACTTGACGTTCAAAGTTATCGTCTAGAGGAGCCTGCTCGACGACCACATCTTCCCAAGCCACATCTAATTCATCCGCGACTATCATCGGCATAGATGTCTTAATATTTTGTCCAATTTCAGGATTTGCAGACATGATGGTTACCAAACCATTATCTCCAATTTTGAGATAGGTGTTCAAGTCAAACCACTCTTTAGGCATAGATTTGACCGTTTTTATTTGTTCTGGTGTTGGTTTACAGGATGCGAACATGCTGAATCCGAGTGCAAAACCACCGCCTGCAAGGGTAGAGGCTTTGAGGAAAGAACGGCGGTTGTATTTTGTTTTTATGATTGAAGACATTGTTGTGTGTTTTGAGTTGTGTGTTGAGAGTGAGCGAGTTGTGGGTTACGTGGCTTGTCATTCCTAACCCTCAACGCTCTTAGACGGACTTATTGTTTTACTCATTGTAATTTGGTCCTTTTCGGTTTGAATTGTTTAAATGGTCAATGAGTTTTTTAAGTCCTCCTTCAATTTTGTCCGCGGCTTGGTATATTTTCGTGCATTCTTCTCGATTTACATAACTTTTATCCAAAGCTCTGATAATCTGAGAACGACATTCGGCAGATGAACCTTTGGATATTCTACAAAAATTGGCAAACTCCTTATTCCCACCTCGTCCAAAACCTTCTGCAATATTATCCATAATTGAGCCACTTGAGCTTTCAATTTGAGATTTGAACCGATAATCTTTAGACCAAGGTTCTCGATTGGTTAGAACATGAATATCCTTGCATAATTCTCGTGCTTGCTGCCAAACTCGAATTTCTTCAAAACGTTTAAAATTGGGCATTGTATTTTGATTTAAAGGGTGGAGGGTGAAAATTTAGGGTTATGAGTTTTGAATTATCAAGGGTACTCGCAACCCAAAACTCACAACTCACAACGCTTTCGCCGCCGAATTAATAGCCGACTTTATCCGATTGTAAGTCCCACAGCGACAGATATTCCCATTCATCATCGCATCAATATCTGCATCTGTTGGATTAGGTTTATTTTTAAGAAGTGCTGCTGCATTCATAATTTGACCAGCTTGACAGTAACCACATTGCGGAACGTCAAATTCGCGCCAGGCTTCTTGTAAGGCGTGTGTACCGTCAGGAGAAAGTCCTTCTATAGTTGTGATTTCTTGTCCCTCTGCCTGAGCGACAGTTATTGAGCAAGAACGAGCAGCTGCGCCGTCAATGTGTACTGTACATGCACCGCATTGTCCGATGCCGCATCCGTATTTAGTACCGACATAATTAAGTTCATCTCGTAAAACCCAGAGTAGAGGAGTGTCAGAATCTACGTTAACGGATTGAGATTTTCCGTTTACTTTTATGTTGTGTGTTGCCATGATGATGTGATTTAGAATTGAGATGGAAAGGTAATAAAACTTAGCTTTCAGAAGAAATGAAATTTGTTTAAATAAGGATATTTTGAAATATTTAACAAGGATAAAATTATTAAACAAGAGAAGAGAAGCATTGATTTGAAAAAAGGACACTTTATTATGAAATCGGTTGGTAAAGTTTGACATTAGTTACTCAAATGGTGACTTTGAGTAGCGTCCTGTGATTTACCAATCAAAATCATAAAGAATCAAAAATTAGTAAGTAATGACGAAATAATAAGTACATGACATTATGAAAGGAAGAGATATTTGTAGAAGAGTCAAACGGAGTTTGTGATTGGAAAGCAAATTTTTGAATTAATGGACTTTATGAATGAGATTTGAGCGGTTTTAAAGTCTAATGGAAAAGAAAAAAGTCTTCTCATAAAAAAGTTGAAAATTGTAACAACGGATTTTATGAGAAAACCTCTTTCTACCTGTTAATTATTTTCACCAGGTTCCTCTTTTTTCACTTTATACATATCAAAAGCAATCCATAAAGCCGCAGGAGGTAAAAAAGAACCATTAATTGAGATGCCAAACTCGCCTGAAGCTGGAGTAATACTTAAAATCGCTTGATAGCTGGCTTCTGTATAAACGGATAAGCGTTCATTAATCCTATATTGTAAACCTGCAAAAGGTGCAACTCCTGCTCCTAATTGTATCCGTGCATTATCCCCGAAAACATTAACACCAATGGAATATACACCATCTGTACCAAAGAAAACTCGCCATTTGTCATTTTTACCGAAATCTTCAAATCGCTCTTTACCACTTCTAGCAATTATCCCAAAACCTCCTGAAAAATTAAAATCTGAGACGGTAATGTTCGCACCTAAATCTATCCCAATTTGAAAGCGCTTGTTACTTTCATTTCCATAGGTTTTTACAGAAAATTGATAAGGCGAATTGGGTAAGTCTATTAAACCTGATAATATCGTACTTCCATTGAGTGCATATTGCTTGTTGTATTTTAAGTCTTGGGCATTTGTGTTAATTGAAAGGAAAAAGAGACTAAAAAGGAGAATTGTTAGATTTTTCATTGTTTGTTGTTGGTTGATTATTTAAAAAGCGCAGAGCTACTACTTTTTGCAAAAGTAGTAGCTCTTATCTTAAGGATAGCTCCGAAAGGTACTATTTTTTACTGCAAGTCCTGCGCTATTTCTACTAATTCTATAAATTCTTCGCGCCAATTACCTGGATCATAAGAAGAAGCACCTTGCGCCCATAATTTCACATCATTAAAATTCATATTTCCAGTATACTCACTGCCCCAAAGTAGCATTCCGTAACCCGCAACCGCTGCTGTAAAGCGCATATTTTCAGATGAATTATTAAAAGTAGTGATATTGTTTGGTATTTCTAAAGTAAACTCTTCACTAATATCTGCATCAACTTGTTTATACCTATAGTCAATAACTCCTAAGTCTGTAAAAATAGAACCACCAGCAGCTGGAACTATTTCATATAATGCTGTAATCGTCTGATTTATTCCCAACTCACCTGCATCTTTGGTATCGTCCTCAAAATCTTCGGTTGCTAAAAGGCGATTTTCATAACCAATCAAACGATAAGCGGAAACTGTATTTTCATTGAAGGTTATCTGCATTTTTACGTCCTTGGCTGCCGCATAGAATTTTTTGTATTCATCAATGAATACTTTTATAGCCTGTGGTGTTGCATCAATATATTCATAAGTTCCATTTCCATTATTAGAAATAGATTCCATTTTACCATCTTGCAAATTGCCTGTTCCAAAACCTAAAACAGATAAAAAGACACCACCTTCTCGCTTTTCTTCAATTAACTCAACTAAACCCTCACTTGAACTCACACCAATATTAAAATCACCGTCAGTCCCGACAATCAAACGATTATTTCCACCTTCAATAAAGTTTGCCTCCGCAATTTCGTAAGCTGTAATAATTCCTTCTGCACCATTGGTTCCTCCGCCAGTTTGAAGGCTTTGGATAGCACTAATTATAGTCGATGCTTGTGAAACAGGAGTACTGTTTAATATGACATTCGAACTACCAGAATAGGTAACAATAGCGATGCGGTCATTCGCTGGTAAAAACTCGACGAACTCTATGAAACTCTCTTTAAGCAATTCAATTTTATCAGGTCGATTCATTGAACCAGAGACATCAATTAGGAAAACAAAGTTTGAATTCGGTAATTGACTAGCTGGAATATCCTTACCTCTTGCTCCAATACGCATAAGATAGTTGGATGATTTCCAAGGACATACAGACACTTCCGCGTTCATTTTCATCAAATCACTCCCCGTTGGATGTTCATAATCCATTTCAAAATAATTAATAAGTTCTTCCGTACGGATTGCACCTTGGGGTGGTAATTCTCCTGAATTTAGAAAGCGACGCACATTGGCATAAGATGCACCATCTGCATCAATTGAGAAAGTAGAAACTGCTTCATCTGAAGTTAAGATGAAATCATTCTCGTCGTATTCATCATAACCTTCTCCACCTGAAGAGTCAATATTGCTTTCATTTATTGAAGTAGGGTTAAAACCTCCATTACTATCAAGAAATATACCTTCACTTATGGCAAGGGAGTCCTCGTTTTTTTGACAAGAACTAAAAATAAAAATGGTACTTAAAACAAGTAAAGAAAAGTAAACTATTCGTTTCATTTATTTTGGATTTGATGAATGAATTTTTGAATTTTTATCGATTTTATAAGTAAGACTGTCTTTTTTGAAAAATGGTTGGGTGCAGACTTCCTAAGGAATGGTAAAAATGTAAAAATTATTTTAGAATAAAGTCCAATTTAGGTTGATGGATAGGGATGTGCTAGAGTAAAGTGCAAAATACGCAAAAGGTATTCTGTTTTCTAAACTTGAAATGTGAGATATTACCAACTTTAAATCTTATCAATATTAACACAAGCGGAATAGTAGGACACGCTTCAGAAAAGAGGTGTTTGAGAATCATTTGGCGCAAATACGGATACTATTTTGGATTAAATCCTCCCGTGCTACGGGAGGATTTATCAAAGAACGAGATTATTTATCCTTGTTAAAGGCGTATTTTTGTTCAATTCTGTCTTGAGATTTATTCATTCTAATAACAGTTTCTTGGACTCCGTCGGATTCCTTAATAATTGCCTTAGCAATCGTAAAAACAAAAGTTGTTCCTTCGGCAGGAATAGATAATACTTTGATTGTTCCTCCGTGACGCAAAACAATTTTTTGTGTAAGAGCGAGACCAATTCCTGTCCCTTTATACTCTTGTTTACTATGCAAACGGCGGAAAATTTCAAATATCTGACTTTGAAACTCAGGTAAAATTCCAATCCCATTATCCGTAACCGAAAACTTCCAAAATCCCTCTGGCGCATCATCATGAACCTTCACTTGGATTACTGGTTTTTCGCTTTTATTAAACTTAATGCCATTATTTATCAAATTAAAAAAGACCATCCCTATTTGCTCTTTTTCACAATATATCTCAGGTAGGTCATCAATTTGCATTTCCACATTTCGCTCCTTTATCACTTCAGACAAGTCATGCAATTTCGCGAATAAAATGTTATTTAAATTAGTTTTTGATAATTCAATCTCTTTTTTCCCTACTTGAGAATAAGTTAATAAACTATCCATTAAGGCCGACATACGTTTGATACCGTCCTCTATATAATAAATATATTCATCGGCGGATTTATCCAATTTACCTTTATACTTTCTACTTAATAAGCCTGCAAAATTACCAATTATACGCAATGGCTCTTTCATATCGTGAGAGGCTATATAAGCAAATTGACCTAAATCATTATTTGATTGCTGTAACTCCATGTTGAACTCATTAAGCTCTTGAGTTCTTTGTTTTACTATCTCTTCTAGCTCTTCATTTCTAGCTTCTATCGATTGGAGTAAGGTCTGAATTTCTTTATTTTTCAAACCCAACTCTTGTGTTCTTTCTAAAACTTGGATTTCTAGTTGTTTGGAATTATTTTTCAACACTTCCTCAGCCTGAATCCGAGCCGTAATATTCTCTCCAGTTACTAATACTCCAAATATTTCTCCCTGCTCATTTTTTAGAGGAATATAGTTTTTGTCCATCCAAATTTCCTCGTAAGTATTTAAGTTAACCATTTTAAGAACTTGCCCAAAAATAGATACACCTGTCCTTAAAACTTCTGACTCTGACTGGTCAATTTGAGCCTCCGCAGCAGTAGTATCAAATACATCTTGAGATAACCTACCAATAATTTCATCCTTATTTTTCTCCTGAAATCCATTTAAAAAGGATGTATTACAACCAATTAAACGATGTGTTTTATCAATCCAATAGATATGCTGAGGAATATTATCCATTAATAAGCGCAAGAACTGTTCTCTTTCTTGCAAGGTTTTTTCGATACGTTTACGCTCTTTTATTTCTCTGCTTAATTCGCTATTATATTTATTCAAGATTGAGTTCCGATGTCTAATATTTCGAGTATAGACAAAAAAGCTCAACCAAATAAGAGCACCTAATCCTAATAATGCGACGATACGAAAATAGGTTCTTTCCCAGAGTACTGGCAACTTAATAATTTTAAGCGTTGTAGGATTTTCATTCCATACCCCGTCATTATTTGCAGCCTTTACTTTAAAAGTGTATTCACCATGTTTTAGGTTAGTGTAGGTGGCTGACATGTTAGTATTCGTATAATTCCAATTTTCTTCAAAACCTTCCAATTTATACGCATAAGTATTTTTCTCGATGCTATTGTAGTTCACAGCCGAAAAATCGATAGATAAATAGTAATTGTTACTAGGAATAGAAATTTCACTTTTATTTGTCATGTTCAGTACCTGTTTCCCTTCACTATCAACTTTCTTTATTTCCGTGATGTATACTGGAGGAGGAACAGTATTCGTTGCTATTCTCGCAGGGTGCAATCGAGTAATCCCTCTGCGATTTCCAAAATATATAAAACCATCTTTATCCATTTGACTGGAGGAGGCTCTAAATGCAATATCACCTAAACCATCTCCTTTTTCAAAAATATTAAAACTTTGTTTTTGTGTATCAAAATAAAAAATACCTTCGGTTGTGCTAGCCCATAGATTACCATTATTGGTTTTTTCTATACTTTGTACTCCAAACTTATTATCTGTTTTACTAAAATTAATGAAAGTCTCCGTTTTATAATCATAGCCACATAATCCATTGGTCGTACCAATATAGAGAATGTCGTTTACTTGGATTAGTTCCGTCAGTTGATTACTAGGAATACTAGTTTCTGGATTTTGAGTATCATGTTTATAAGATTGAATTTCAAATTCATCCTTTTCCCCAATTTTAAATTTATTCAATCCATTAAAGGTAGCGACCCATAGATAATCTTCAGAGTCTAAATATAAACTACTGATTGAATTATCACTTATCGAGTTTGGATTACCAGGCTCATTTAATAAACTTGAGTATTTTCCTGTTTCTTTATCAATCCAAAACAAACCTCTGTCCGTACCAAGCCATATTCGATTATATTTATCGATATATAAGGTGTAAGTCTTCAGATTAGGAACAAGTTTTTTTATCTCTTCAGGGAGAGGATATTTAACAACTTTCTTATTCTCTGTATTAAACATTGAAACTCCGCTAGACGAAGCAAAATAAATACTTATATCATCAGGGCTATAAATAGCATCAATATAATCATCTATCAATATGTTACTGTTACTTTCTTTAATTTTCCCTATCTCATTAGTCGTAAAATTATATAAAAGTACTCCATGATTACCAGTTGCCAACCACGCGACCTTCTCTGGCGAAATGTAGATGTTTTGTGTGTTTGGGGCATTGAAGTCATCTTCAAAAAATTCATAATTATCAAACTGATTGTTGTACCAATTATACTTACTGACCCCACTAAAAGTTCCCAACCAGATAATACCTTGCTCATCTTCATAAATTGAAGAAACCTCGTCATGAGCTAAAGAATTAGGGTCAGTATTAGAATAGAAATAATTATCAAACTTTATCTCTGGCTTTTTCTTTGTTACTTTTAAATAATCATTGCTTGGTAGTTCCTCGGGCGCTATTATATTTAAACCATGAACTGTAGCTATCCAAATTCGGTTATGAGAATCTTGAATAATATCCCTTGTCATGTTACTACTTATATTTCCATTATCTCTTCCACTAAATACATAGTTATGAAAATTTGGCTCCCAATCTTGTTTTGTTAAATCGTTACTCGCATTCTCAGGTAGCTGCATTAAATACAAGCCGTCCCCATGCGTTCCTATCCAATATCGCTTTTGCTTATCTTGAAATATCTTCCAGACATTTAAGGAATTTAGTTTTTTACTTAGATTAAAATGGCGGAATGTCGAATGAGCAATGTTACCATCAGTAGAAGGTAACAAAAGATGTAATCCTCCTTCCCATGTTCCTACCCAAATCCAGCCTTTATCATCTTCTATTATTGATAGGATAGCTTTAGTTTGGAGCGCACTAGGGTCTTTCTTATCAATCTTAAATCGACTAAATGTTTTGGTTTCGGGATGAAAAACATTTAAGTTATTCTCTGTACCTACCCAGATATTACCTTTATTATCTTCTATTATTTCTAAAACCTCATTATTTGAAATACTATTGGGGTCTTGAGGGTTATAAGTAAAGGTTTCCCAAGTATCTTCTTTCTGATTGTATTTTGTCAAGCCCCCAAGTCTTGTACCAATCCAGATATTGTCTTCTTGGTCAATGTAAATCGCACGTATATTGGCAGATTTCAAACCTCCTTTTATTTTTTCGTCTACTCTAAGTACTTTAAAATGACCTGGCGTTTCATATCGACATAATCCATCATTAGTACCAAACCACATGTAACCCAGATTGTCGCGAGTGATTGCGTTAACATTATTGTGAGGTAAGCCATAAGTCTTATCAATATTTTTAAATCTAATTTTTGGTAATAATTGGGCATTAAGCTCAAACCCAATTGAACCCGTCAAAATAATAAGACAAAAAATATATGAAAATTTTGTAAGAATAATAGATATTATATTCTTAAGAAAAGTATTGCCTTTAACATCAGATATTATCATACTAAAAACTATTTGAGCAGTTGAACAATGGGGATAGGTAATATTTTTGAAACCTTGCATTCATTATATCATGTCACAAAATTCATGAGCCGATTCTTATTAGAACAAAATTTATACCTCTTTTCACCTTATTTGACCTAAGCTATTAATATTAATAATTATTCTAATATAATAGCTATTTCTTATGTTAAACAATTTAAATACGTTGTTTTTTAAGAAAAAAAGCGCTACCTGTAACAGGGTATTTTGACTAAAACTACCCCAAAAAACACCTTGATTTGCTTCAAAATCAAGCCTCCTCTTAAAAAACATGTTACTTTTGCAGCGTACTTATGTCTATACATGTGTTGGTTTTATTTCCCCTCTTAGAATACCAACCTTGACAACTATTTATTTTTACCTCCTTTTTTTTAAACTCTTATTCTATCCATTTTCCCCTAAGTTTAATCTTCCAGTAAGAAGAAAAGACAATCCTCCCCCTTATCATATTATTGAGCGTATTTAAATGAAATGTCACTTAAATACATGATATTTTTTTGCCTAATCGCAATCTAGTACGCCTCTTTAATTCCCCTCTAATATTTGAAATCCAAACACTGTACACTATTCTCCTCCCTAAGTGTACTCACTTTTTAATAAATATTTGAGCTTTATGAACAAACACTTTACTTTAACCGTGTGGAAAATGATATGCTGCATATTACTTGGTGTAGTATTCTTTTCTTCGTCCTTGACAGCGCAATCTGAAATTGCTACAAGAGACATTAGTAACACTAATCGTTGTGATAACGGTTCAACCAATCATGCAGGTGCAATTTATGGTTTTTACATTTTGATAGACGGCGAAGACCGTTTTCATACTTTTGAGTCGGGTACTTTTACTGAATACGACAACGGAACTGCTACCTTGACTGGAGAAATAATAAATAACTCCAATCCAGACATTCAATTTGAGGTAAATATTGACCTAAGTGGTCGTACATTTATCGCGCCTACCGATAGTCCAAAACTTCACAGTTGTTTTAATCCTAGTACTTCTGATTGGTATTACTATACAAATCTAAGTGGTACACTAGCAGGAGCAGGTCCTAGCTTAGGAACGACGATTGACATACTCGGGAATGCCGGACCAGCCTTTCAAATAGGTACTGGTGCGAATGTAACAAACAACGGTACAAATTTCGGCGGCTGTGGCTGGTTAGAAATGACTGTATCTAATCAAAATTTAACAGGTCCTCAAATATCCATAACAACAAGTAGTGTAGGTACAAATGGAGATATCAATATCGATTTATCTGGTAATTCTTTATCTCCTCCAGGTGCATGTGATAATGTGACTAGTGGTGGTACTATTGGCGATGACCAGTCTATTTGTTCTGGTGAAGCAGCGACTTTACAAGGAACAAACCCAACAGGTGGTTCAGGTGATATTGAATACCAATGGTTGTCTTCTACGACTGAGTGTCCTACTCAATTAAGTCAAGCAATTGAAGGAGCAACTAGTGCGACTTATAACCCTGGCACACTTACAGAAACAACTTACTTCGTGCGCTGTTCTCGTCGTGCGGGTTGTGACTCATGGGGATTTGGCGAAAGTAATTGTGTAACTATTGAAGTTACAACACAAACTCCTGGAACTACATGTAATGATGGAAATGACAATACGATTGATGATATTATTCAAGCAGACGGTTGTTCTTGTGCAGGTACGCCTGACAATGGCAATACTCCAGACTGTAACGATATTACAATCTCAGCTGGCGAAGGAACTGTTGTAATCTCGGGACTAGATGGTGCACCAGTTACTTCTGTTCAAGTTTTCAATAGCGCATGGCAACAAGAATTTGCTTGTTTCGCGGATTGTAATACTCCAACGGAGATTATCCCTGTCACTGCTGGAGAATACCTAGTTTATGTAAAATACTATACCGCAAGTTACTCCTTAATTTGTGAAGAAAATGCAACTATTACAGTAGGTGGTGGTGGCCCAGTAATTATTGATAATGATAATGATGGTTTCCCTTCTAATGAAGACTGTGATGATAATGACCCTAGCATTCCTACTGCTGTAGGTTCTGCTTGTAATGATGGAAATGACAATACTTCCAATGATGTTATAATGGCTGACGGATGTACTTGCGTTGGTACTCCAAATGGCGGCGGTGTTACTGATAATGACAATGACGGTATTCCAGCAGAATTAGATTGTAACGATAATGACCCAAGTGTTCCTGCTGCTGTAGGTTCTGCTTGTAATGATGGAAATGCAAATACGACTAACGACATTATTCAAGCAGACGGCTGTACTTGCGCTGGTACTGTTGATAATGGAGGAGGAACTCCTGATTGTGCAAACATTGGTATCACATCTACTAATGGTAATATCGTCATTACAGGATTAGACGGTGCACCAGTTACTTCTGTTCAAATCTTTAACATGGATTGGCAAGGAGAATTTAGCTGTTTCGCTGACTGTAATACACCAATGGAGACAATTCCTGTTGCTGACGGAGAGTACTTAGTTTACGTAAAGTATTACACAGTAAATTACGCATTAGTTTGTGAAGAAAGTACAACGATTACTGTTGGGGATGGCGGCACTGGTATTGTTGATGATGACAACGACGGCGTTCCTGCTATCGAAGATTGTGATGATAATGATCCAAGTGTTCCTGCTGCTGTAGGTTCTGCTTGTAATGATGGTAACGCGAATACAACTAACGACATTATCCAAGCAGACGGTTGTTCTTGTGCGGGTACTGTAATCAGTGCATCTTGCAATAAGTATCTTATTTCGGACTCAACGCCAGAATGTGGTGGTGAACTAGTAACTGCACAATCTGGTGTATTTTACCAAAAAGATTGTGGTGGTGGAGATGTAACAGTTTGGCAAGCAGGTTCAGATTTGATGTTAACAGAGAATGGCGATGGGACAGCAACAATTGCTGGTACTATTTTGAATAACGGTAACACTGCAAGCGTATTCATTACTTTAGAAGGTTACAGTACTACAGGTGACAATTGGGCTCTTGAGTGCTATAATGATAACTTGACTCCTCAATATTTCTATACAAGTTTCTCTGGAACAGTTATCGAAGAAGGAGACATTGCATATACGATTGAAGAAAAAGCTTCAGGTAAGGACTTTGTTTTTGGACCAGGTGCTAATAACCAATCTGACAATACTTTAGGAATAGCAGGTTGGGCTGCAGGTACATGGGCTTCATGTCTAGAAGTTTTTGCTTCTTTAACTCCTTTAAATGCTGGTGATACTTGTGATGACAGCAATCCAGATACTAACAATGATGTAATCCAAGCTGACGGATGTACTTGTGCAGGAACTCCAAATGGAGGTGGAAATGAAGGTGTTGACTTAGCATTAACCGTAACAGGTGACGGAAATGAAGTTGGCGCATACCAAGGTTTCAGTACTACTTTCACAATCACAAACGAAGGAACAGTTGGTTCTGATAATGTTGTTGTAAATATTCCTCAACCAGAAGGTGTTGTATTCCAAGGTAGCAACCCATTCAGTGCATCAGCAGGTTCTTACAATTACTACTCTACATTCAACTGGAGTGTTGGAACATTAGCTCCAGGTCAAACTGAAACAATTACACTGAATTACTACACTATTGGTACTGCTCCGTACACCGTATATGGACAAGTATCGAGTGCAGGAGGTACAGATGCAGATAGCACACCAGGTAACGGAACTGCTCCAACACCAAATGAAGATGACGAAGCAGTATACAACACTGGAAACGGTGGCGGTGGTATAACAGACAATGACAACGACGGCATTCCTGCTGGCGAAGATTGTAATGATAACGACCCAAGTATTCCTGCTACTGTAGGTTCTACTTGTAATGACGGAAATGCTAATACTAGCAATGATGTAATCTTAGCAGACGGTTGTACTTGTGAAGGTACACCAAACGGCGGTGGTCTTACAGATAATGATAACGACGGCGTTCCTGCTGGCGAAGATTGTGATGACAACAACCCAAGCATTCCTGCTACTGTAGGTTCTGCTTGTAACGATGGTAACGATGCAACTGAAAACGATGTAATCTTAGCAGACGGCTGTTCTTGTGAAGGTACGCCAATCGTTGGTGTTGACAATTGTGACGACATTTTGATTTCTGAGGAAAACGGAATGATTAGTATTGGTGGATTAGATAATGCTCCTTTGGCAGCAGTATGGGTATTTGATGCAGCTTGGAATACAGTATTCAACTGTAGCTATGGCTGTCAAAACCTAGAAACTTACCAAGCACAAGCAGGTACATACTTTGTGATTGTTAAAAAGATGAATCCTGATTGGTCTGTAATTTGTAAAATTGAAGAACAAATTACTATCGAAGGAACAACACCAATTGACATTTTAACATTGACTGGTCCTGACAACCAAACTGTAGACGCAGCACCTGGTGCTAACACAGCTATAGTTACTTATCCAGAACCAGTAGCTAATACTACTTGCGCTGATGACGGTTTAGAATTAGTAAGAACTGAAGGTCCTGCTTCTGGTTCTGCATTCCCTATCGGAACGACTACTATTACTTACCAAGCAACTGATGCTTGTGGAAATAG
>CAZQTE010000008.1:0-2306 GCA_964595615.1 uncultured Saprospiraceae bacterium | reverse complement strand
TCCCTATCGGAACGACTACTATTACTTACCAAGCAACTGATGCTTGTGGAAATAGCGAAACGGTTAGTTTCACTATTACAGTTAGTCCACAAGATGCTAATTTGACTTTAACTGGTCCAAATAATCAAACTATAGACGCAGCACCTGGTGCTAACACAGCTATAGTTACTTATCCAGAACCAGTAGCTAATACTACTTGCGCTGATGACGGTTTAGAATTAGTAAGAACTGAAGGTCCTGCTTCTGGTTCTGCATTCCCTATCGGAACGACTACTATTACTTACCAAGCAACTGATGCTTGTGGAAATAGTGAAACAGTAAGTTTCACAATCACAGTAACAGCATCTGACTCTGTGATTTCAGTATCATGTCCAGCTAATATGACCGTAGACTCTGCTCCTGGTGCTTCAAGTGCAATTGTTACTTATGGTAATGCTACAGCTTCTACTAATTGTGCAGAAGACGGCTTGAATATACAAGTAACACAAGGACCAGCTTCTGGTGATTCATTCGCAACGGGCACAACTACAGTAAAATATACTGCAACGAACGATTGTGGAGGAATGGACATGTGTACCTTTACAATAACAGTAAATGCTGTAGCAGCTCCTGATTGTGAAATCACACGCACAGCTACAAATGCAACTGAATGTAATAACGGTGAAAATTACGGTATCTATATTCAAGGAGATTTCTATACAGTTAGTAACACGAGTTTGACAGAATACAGTGACGGAACAGCAATCTTAGCTGGTACAGCAGACGGTTTAGGAGCAATCCATATCGAATTCACAGGAAGAACAAACAGCTTAACTCCATTATTTGGTAACTGTTTTACACCTAGCACTACAGATTGGTACTATTATACTTCTTTCACAGGTACAATTGATTCTTTGAATGTAACAGGTAATCCTGCACACCCATTCCAAATTGGTAAAGGTGCAAACAACCAAAACCAAAACGACTTCGGTGGTTCTGGTTGGTGGAATGCAAGTAACGGACAGACAGGAGATATCAATCTTCGTTTGAGTGGAAATGCTAATACATTACAATTTGACGAAAGCTGCGAAGAACCAGTTGCTGGATGTGATTTAGATATCTTATTTATAGTTGGTGATACGAACCTAAGTGCAGGTGATGTTGCAGTTAAAAATCACTTAACTGAGCAAGGATACAATGTAATGACTGTTGACGCACAATGGGCGGAAGCTTCTGACGCTAATGGAAAAGATTTAGTTCTTATCAGTTCTACTATTTTATCTACGGATTTAGGTACAACTTTTAAGCAAGTATCAACTCCTGTTATGACATGGGAAGCATACCTCTTTGATGACATGGCAATGACTGGAAACTCAGCAGGTACAAACTTTGATACGGAGTGGGGAGTCAACTCTTACACTGCAACAAATCACCCAATCAATGGTAATTTAAGCGGAACTACATTTGATATCTTTACTTCTGAAGATGATGTAAGTTGGGGCTATCCATACAATGCATCTAATGATGCTGGATACATCCCAGGTAGTCCAAATAAATGTTTGGTTATTGCATACGATGAAGATGATGCTATGTTTGGTAATTTCCATGCACCAGCGCGTCGTGTAGGTTTCTTCTTACGTGATAATAATGCAACGAAATTAACAGCTAAGGGCTGGCAATTATTTGACCAATCTATTCAATGGTTAACAGATTGTAATTTAGCAAATGCAAATGGAGAAATAGTTCAATCTATTGTGAATATAGATAGAGAAAATGCTGAAGTAGCAGAAGAAAGAAATGAAGAGGAAACTGCAAACTTAGCATTTGGAATTTACCCGAACCCTGCTACTGACATGGTAAATGTTAGTTTAGTAGAAATGAATGGCGCAGCTGTTATCATCAATGTTTACGATGCTTTAGGTCGTAACATCGAAAGGGTAGAAGCTGATGCAGCTTACAATTCTGTTTACCGCATCAATACTTCTGATTACAAATCAGGTATGTACATGATTAGCGTACAAACAGGAGATGCACCTGCAATAACTAAGCAATTGGTTATAATGGGTCACTAAAAAAATCAGGTGTGTGTAAATTTCTACACACACCTGATAACTATCTTCTTTAGAGTTAACAAAACTATGTTTTAAAGCTCAATAGACGGACTTGGCATTTTTGTCAAGTCCGTTTTTTTATTTATAAATATGAGTAAAACAAATTAAAATATTTTTAATTTATAATTATCAAAATATAATTCTTGTTTTTTTATTAATATTAACTTTTTATTTCATATTATTTGAAATTATTCAATGCTTTTTTATCTTTGCTCT
>CAZQTE010000007.1:34872-37664 GCA_964595615.1 uncultured Saprospiraceae bacterium | reverse complement strand
GACACTGATTTTGTTTGATTTCCGTTTTTAATCGTTGAATTTTCTGCTTTTCTTTTGGTGAAGTGTCCGACGTCTTCATTCTTTACCACTCCAAGCCCTCCGAAACAGTAACCGCAGCCCCCTCAGTAACCAAATAAACATCCCCCTCCGCATCATAAACCGTACAATTCGCCGTCATCTTAGTATCTGTTGCCTCCACCACACTAATATTCACAAACAAAGGCTGTCCAAAAGGAACCTGCTTATAAAGCGTTGCGCTCTTAGTCTCCAATGGTAAACTATTCGCGCCACCACGATTTTTTTGTACCCAAACCAACATACCTTGATATTGGATGTCAGCCGCGAAAGTGTTGACCGATTGCACGGCAAACTGACCTTGTACCGCTGCTGGGACAATTGGGGCATTGCAAGAAAGCACGATTTGTTTTTCGTTGCAGTCTAAAACTTGTTCGATGCCTCGGAAGTATTCGCCGTGGAAGAGTGAGCCGTCTTTATACAAAATTGCGCCGTCTGTTGGCTGATAAGTGCCGCTGACTTGGTGTTTGTATTTTGGTGCTTGTGGTATATTTTTCTTGTTGACCAAAGTTACTTTTGCTCGGTAATGATTCATGGGTAACTTGCCGCCTTCACTGATGACTACTGCGTCAAAAACGATTTTTTCAGCCGTTTTTTCCGTTTCTTTCAACTCTACAATGTAGTCTTCCTTTTGCTTGCCGTCGAAGATGATGCCTTTGTAGAGTTTTGTGTTTTCGATTTTAAAAACTGCAAAATCTGGATACAATTTCTCACAGCATTGCGACATCCAACCGACTGCATTAACCACTGGTAAAACAGCGTTTCCTTGTATCACATGATGATTAAGGAATGGGTTGTTTTCTAAAGTCAATTTGCGGTGAATGCGGTAAGTTTCGAGTGCGCCGATGTGGCTGACTGCTGCTGGTAATGTACCGCCGATGATACATTGCGGTTGATTATCGTAGTCCGAGTTGAGTTCATTGACCATCATAGCTGCACCGCCGTCGCTGTTGACTAAAGTGATGCCTGCCGCTTCAAATTGTGCTTTCAATTCACCACTAACCATACCGCTGTCCCATGCGCCCCAGTTGATTGCGGAAACATGTGTATTCGGGTGATTGGTTTTGAAAAGGTGTGCGACTTTACTTAAGATTTCATTGGCTATGGCGTAGTCTGTTTGACCGACATTTCCGTAAAACCCTGCAACAGAAGAGAACATAATCAGGTGCTCTAATTTATTCAAACTAACAGCAGCAAATAGACTCAACAATCCGTCTAATTTGACAGAAAGGACATTCTCAAAATCATTTTCTGTTTTGTCTTGAATGTATTTATCCGCCAAACGACCTGCACCGTGAATAATGCCCGTTACTTTGCCCAATTTTTTCTCGGCAGCGGTTAGAGCGAGTTTGAAACTGCTCAATTTCGTTACATCTCCTTTGATGTAAATAACCTCGCCACCGTGACTTTCAATTTCTTTTATTGTTTCGTCAATTTCCTTTTTAGCAACAATATTTTTGTGAATGCTTTTGACTAAAGGAAGACTTGGCTTCTCACCGCGTTCTTTCAAATCATTCATTATCAAACGCTTGAGTACGCCGTCATCATTTTCATTTTTCGCGAATGCTGGTACGACAAAATCAAACTCCGAACGCCCCAAAAGGATGAACTTACATTTGAATATCATAGCCGCTTCAATGACACAATTCGCTGTCACTCCACGTGCGCCACCACTCACTAAAAATACGGAGTCAGAAGTAACTGTCGTCTTAATCTCTTTGTTCTCAAAGATTTCGGACGGGGTGGCAGTTGTCGTTTTACGACCTTCTTCCGAGTAAGCAACTTCTACAATAGAGACATTTGCATCGTGTAATTCCGAGATGATTTGGCTTGAAATGTTTTCATTTGATAACTCAGGCTGCACATCAACTACACGACAAAAAACGGATGACCATTCGAGATTTAGACATTTGACCAAACCAGTAATTCCACCTCCGACAACGGAAGTATTTCCACGTCCGCCTTGTCCTAATTTTCCATCCATGCGCGTGATAGCGAGGAAATTAGCACGTTGTTTTTCGCCCAATTCATTCAAGTCTTTCTGCAAATACTTTGACAAGAAAAAGAGGGTCTTTACCACTTCTTTTTCTGCCTCAAAATGTTGCTTAAAGTTGCCGTTTTGAAATTCAAAGTGCGGATGCAAATGAATGAAAGTACCTGTTTTTCCGTATTGCGCTTGTATCTTTTGGATTGCTTCGCCGATAGCTGCATCGGTTGTTGCGGCTATGTTTACTGCGTTTTCAGTGATTGGGTTTGCGACATTCGGTAAGTTCAAAACTGCAACTTTATTACCGTCTGCTTTGAGTGCGGCGATAACTTGTTGTGTCAATTCCGAACCGTCATTTGTCACCAATGCATGATGCGTAGCTGGCAAAGAAAATTCCAGAAAATCAGGCTGCGGTAAGTAGCCGAGTCCAACTTCAAAACGATTCACGCCGTGAAATTTACCCGTTCTTATCGTTTCCTGATTTTCTGTTGTTTCAACAGTAGTTGTCCTTAGTTCAGGACTTTTTTTTTACTGTGTGCCGATACGTAATCTACGATTTCTTGTAAAGTGCGTAATTCCGTTAATTCATTCGGATTGATACCACTCATTTCTGGGAAACGAGAAGTTAATGCCCCGAAGATTTCAACGCGTTTGATAGAGTCGATGCCTAAGTCAGCTTCCATGTCCATTCCTAATTCGAGCATTTCTGCTGGATAGCCTGTTTTTTCAC